>DASWKP010000051.1:0-5342 GCA_036396575.1 Longimicrobiales bacterium
GCCGAGGCGGCCGTCGAGGTGGCCCGGAGCCAGCTCGTCGCGGCCCAGGAGACACGTCGCAAGGCCGGTGCCGAGGTGGCGGAACAGGTGGACCGCAAGGACCGCCTGGACCGGCATCGGGACGAAATGGCCCGCCAGGCGGAGGGCACGCGGGCTTCCCGCGGCCGAGCGCTGGAGCGGAGCCGCGAGTCCAGGGAAGACCGGCAGGCGATCCTGGCCGAGGAGACGTCCCTCCAGGCGACTCGACGGGACGCCCGGGAGACCCTGGCGCGGGTCCAGGAGGAATGGGAGTCCATCCGGGCCGAGGAGTCACGCCTGACCGTGCTCGTGACCCGCCTCGACGGCGAGTCGAGCCGCCTCCTCGAACGCCTGGAGCGAGCCGCCCAGGCTCGCGAGTCCGCTCTGGAACGGGTCCGGGCCCTGGACGAGGAGGAGACGAGCCTGCGGGACGAGCTGAGAGACGTGCGGACGTTGAAAGAGGTGGGCGCCGAAGCCACACAGGCCCTCTTCGCCCGACGGGAAGTGGCGGAGGATGATCTCCGGGTCCGGGCCGGGGCCCTCGAAGAGGTGGGCGCGGCGCTACGCGAGGAGGAGAACCGGGCCCGTCAGGCGCGGCAGGCGGAGCGGGAGGCGTCGGACCACCTCCATCAGCTCGAGCTCGAACGCCAGCAGCTCGACGGGCGCATCGGCCGGATCCGGGAGCGCCTGGAGGGGGAATGGGGACGGCCCCTGGAGGCGCTCATGAAGGACGCGGAGCCCGTCGAGGAGGAGTCTCCGGAGGTGCTCCAGGAGGAGCTCAGGGAGATCGTGGTGGCTCTGGAGAAGATCGGCCCGGTCAACATGCTGGCCGTGGAGGAGCACGAGGAGGAGAGCCAGCGGCTGACGTTCCTCCGGGAGCAGCACGGAGACCTCGTGGAGGCGAGGAACGACCTCCGCTCCGCCATCAAGCAGATCAACGAGACCGCCACGACCCTCTTTTCCGACACGTTCGAGCGGATCCGCGAGAACTTCAGGAGCGTCCACACCCGTCTGTTCGAGGGTGGGGAGGCGGACATCTGGCTGGCGGAGGACGAGGATCCCCTCGAGTCCGCCATCGAGATCCATGCGTCCCCGCGAGGTAAGAAGACCCAACGCATCGACCTCCTGTCCGGTGGTGAGCGCGCCCTCACGGCGTTGTCCCTCCTCTTCGCCATCTATTTGGTCAAGCCGAGCCCCTTCTGCGTGCTCGACGAGGTGGACGCCCCCCTGGACGAGAACAACATCGGGCGCTTCATCCGGCTCCTGAACGAGTTCAAGTCCCAGACCCAGTTCATCGTGATCACTCACAACCCGCGCACCATTGAGGCGGCGGATTGGATCTACGGGGTGACCATGGAGGAACCGGGGGTGAGCCGGATCGTGGGCGTACGTCTCGAAGACGCCCTCGAACAAGCTCGGGGGTCGGCCGCCTAACGCGTTGCCTGTCAGTCTCTTGGCATGTGTCGTCTCATACGTCGCTCTCGATCTCTTCCCGGGGCCCCAGTGTCGGTTATCTTCCCGGATGACCCTCCGTTCACCGGACCGGTGGAGGATTGAATGCTGGTCGTGATGAAGCACAGCGCCGCCGACGAGGAGATCCAAGCCGTCGTCGACGAGATCGCCTCCATGGGCTATCAGGCCCGGCCCATTCCCGGTGGCCAGCGGACGGCGGTGGGGCTGGTCGGAAACGACGGTCGCGTGGACTCGGCCCGGTTGGAGGGCCTCCCGGGCGTACTCGAAGTCATCACCGTCACGCATCCCTACAAGCAGGTGTCGAGGGAGTGGAAGGAAGAGGACACGGTGATCACCCTGGACAACGGGACGGCCATCGGCGGTCGTGAAATCGCGATCATGGCGGGCCCGTGCGCCGTGGAGGGGGAGTCCGAGATCCTGGACATCGCCCACCAGCTCCGGGCCCTGGGCGCCACCGTCCTCCGAGGGGGGGCCTACAAGCCGCGGACTTCGCCCTACTCCTTCCAGGGCCTTGGCGAGGAAGGCCTCAAGTTCATGGCCCGGGCCCGGGACGCCACGGGCCTGGCCATCGTCACGGAGGCCCTGGATCCCGAAGGCGCGGACGTGGTGGCCGAATACGCCGACATCGTCCAGGTGGGCGCCCGGAACATGCAGAACTACGCGTTGCTCCGGCGGGTGGGGCGACTGGGAAAGCCGGTGCTACTCAAGAGAGGCATGAGCGCCACCATCGACGAGCTGCTCCTGGCCGCCGAGTACATCCTCGCCGAGGGCAACGGGCGGGTCATCCTGTGCGAGCGTGGCGTGCGGAGCTTCGACACCCACACCCGAAACCTCCTGGACCTGACGGCCATCCCGGTGGTCCAGAGCCTGTCGCACTTGCCCATCGTGGCCGATCCAAGCCACGGGACGGGCCTGCGTTCCAAAGTCACGCCCATGGCTCGTGCCGCCGTTGCGGCGGGGGCCGACGGCCTCATCGTAGAGGTCCATGCGGACCCGCCCCGTGCCCTGTCCGACGGCGCGCAATCCCTGTATCCGGCTCAGTTCGGTGAGCTCATGGCACAGATCCGCGTGATCGCCCAGGCGTTGGATCGGGATCTGGTCCCGGGGCTCGCCTAGACTAGACTAGACTGGGGTCCGACCTCGCCATGGAAGTGCCCCGGGATGGCGACCATCGTCCGGCATGGACACGCACAGGGTCGGCCGCCGCTTCGAGGCCACGGCCGAGCGGCATCTGGTGGGGGAGGGGTGGGAGGTCGTCGATCGCAACGTCCGGTTCCACCGCAAGGAGATAGACCTGGTGATCCGCCGGGGGCGAACGGTGGCCTTCGTCGAGGTGAAAGGGCGGCGCGGCCCCTCGTGCGGACACCCGCTGGAGGCCATCACGTCGCGGAAGCGCCGGGAGATCGAGCTCGTGGCCCGCTGGTGGGTGGAGGCCCATGGCGTTGCCGGTGACGAGTTTCGTTTCGACGCCGTGTCGGTGACGCTGGACGAGGACGGCCGCGACCGGGTCATGCATGTGCCGGACGCGTGGCGGCCCCAGGGATCGCGGTGAAGCCCTCGCGGTAACGTTGACCTCCCCGGGTCTTTCACTAGCTTCAACACTGTGCCCCAGGTCCGCAGGGCGGGAGCCCGCGAACCCCGTCAGGACCTTGCCGGTAGCAGCGGTAAGCGTGGTGATCGTTGCTGCGGGTCGCCTGGGGCACTCTTCTTTTCCCCCCGGAGAGGCGACGGCGCCAGGTGCCGCCGTGGGCCTTCTTCGCTGGGAGTCGAGGGGTCTCGACCTCCGTTTGCGAGGGCCCCTTTCGCGGGTGATCTTGTGGAGCCCCGGGAGTTCGACACCGCCCGTCCGCCACTCCAGGACCGATTCGACGACGCCATGGCCCATACGGCTCTCGCACGGAAGTACCGCCCCAGGCGCTTTGCCGAGGTTGCTACCCAGGAGCACGTGTCGGAGACCCTGCGTCGAGCCGTGGCGGGGGGACGTGTGGCCCATGCCTACCTCTTCTGTGGCCCCCGAGGCGTGGGCAAGACGACCCTGGCCCGGGTCCTGGCCATGGCCCTCAATTGTCCGACGCGTGGAGAGGACGGCGAGCCCTGTGGGGAGTGTGACAGCTGCACTCGCATCTGGGGCGGCCAGACCGCCCTGGACGTGGTCGAGATCGACGCGGCCTCCAATCGCGGAGTCGACGACGCCCGCGACCTCAGGGAGAGGGCCATGTACGCCCCTTCGGAGGAGGGCCGGTACAAGGTCTACATCGTGGATGAGGCCCACATGCTCACCCGGGAGGCCTGGAACGCGCTTCTGAAGATCCTGGAGGAGCCGCCGTCCCGCGTGATCTTCGTCTTCGCCACCACCGAACCGCAGAAGATCCAGCAATCCGCCGCGCCCATCCTGTCGCGCTGCCAGCGCTTCGACTTCCGCCGCATCGGTGTGGCGGACATCGTCCGGCGACTGACCGATGTCCTCACGGCCGAGGGCACCGATGCTCCAGCGGAGGCCCTTCACATCCTGGCTCGAAAGGCCGACGGGGGCATGCGGGACGGCCTATCCCTGCTGGACCAGGTGCTTTCCCTCAGCGGTGGCGAGATCGACGTGGAGACGGTCCGGCGGGTCCTGGGCCTGGTGGAGGACGAACGCTTTCTGGACCTCTTCGATGTCCTCCGCGACGGACGCCACGGGGATGTCTTCTCGCTGGTGGAGGGCCTTCTGGACGAGGGCCACGACCTCGTGGAGTTCTACCACGGGTTCGTGGACGCGCTCCGGATCCTCCTGCGGCTCCGGTTGGGTGATAGCTCTCCCGCCCCCGGCCTGCGCCCCGACCTGATGGACGCCTTCGGCGAGAGGGCCGCCGCTTTTCAGCCCGGCGACCTGGTCCGGATGCTGGCTCTGGCCACGGAGCTGGAGAGCACGGGCAGTCTCCGGCGGAGCGCACAGCCCCGGCTTCTCCTGGAGATGCTCCTGCTCCGCCTGAGCTATCTGGAGCGGACCGTCGATATCGAGGAGGTCATCCGTGGACTGGGCGGGGCGGGCTCGGGCTCATCGGGGACCCCGGCAGCCCCCGGCCGACCCGAGCGGGACGTGGACGCCCCACGGGACTCGATGCCAGCCCCGTCCGAGCCTCCCCCTCAACCCGTGGATCCGCAGACCCCCCTCGGCTTGCTCGACGCCTGGAAGGCTCTGCTCGGATCGGGTGAGGGGCTGCCCCGTGGCTCTACCGTCTCCCTGAGGGCGGGTAGGATACGTGAGGAGGGCGACCGCGTGTGTCTTGAGCTGCCGCCGGGCCCGGCACTGGACAAGCTCCAGGGGGAACCCGCCCTCGTGGCCACCCTGGCGCGGGCGTTGGGGTCGCGCATGGGGCGCGTCGTGACGGTATCGGTCGAGGCGATGACCAGCGGGAGTGGGCCGGCCAACGGCCGCATCACCCCGGAGGTGGTCCGGGAGGACCGCCTGCGGTCCCTCATCGATCAGGAACCCCGCCTGGAAAGGGCGGTACAAGAGTTGGACTTGGAACTCCTTGACTGATACGGTGTTCGACGGCCCCGTTTTCGGTTCTTCTCCCTGCGGACGGTCATGAACAACAACCTTCAGCAGCTCATGCAGATGGGGCAGCAGCTCCAGGCTCGCATCACCAAGATCCAGGAGAGCATGGACGCTCAGAAGGTGTCTGCCACGTCGGGTGGTGGGATGGTCACGGCCACCGTGGACGGCAAGGGGCAGGTCAAGTCCATCCAGATCGATCCGACCTGCGTGGACGCTCGGGACGTCGAGATGCTCGAGGACCTGGTCGTGGCCGCCGTGTCGCAGGCCCAGTCCAAGGCCAGGGATCTGTACGACGAGGAGATGAAGAAGG
>DASWKP010000052.1:0-5170 GCA_036396575.1 Longimicrobiales bacterium
GAGGCGGGCTACCGGACAACGCTGGACATCGACCTCATTCCCCTTGGCGACGCGCCACAGTCGCAGATCCTCATTCTGATGGGCATCGCCGAACGCCACGGGCTTCCCGTCGAGACCATCAATCAGGCCGCTGGATACTTCCTGAGGCGGGTACCGAGGTACCTGGAGCACACGGTGCTGCTCCACGAAGGCTCCCGGGCCCGGATCTACCGGCCCGATCCGACCCTGTTCGTGCTCTTGAAGCTGCCCCGCCTGAGCCAATCCGACCTGGAGGACTGCCTCGCCTTCCTTCGTCTGGCCCGTGACACCGCCGAGAAGATGGAGGAGCAGGTTCTGAGGGACGCGGTCGTGGCCGAGTTGGAGGCGGCCGGCCAGGAAGGCCGGCGGGAACGGCTGGAGAGGCTGCTGACAGCTCTCTGAGGTGGCGCTGCCCTGACCCGAACGGCGCAGACCGGACCTTGCCCTGGACGGGAGGGCTCGGCCGAGGGATCATGAAGGCCGGATCGTCGAGCCAGCGAGGGATTGTGACGGAGGAGGCATCATGAAGAGGATCCAGGTGCAGGGGGTGCACCACATCTCCATCGTGGGATCCACCAAGCAGAGCGCTCTGGACTTCTGGCAGGGGCTGCTGGGGATGCCCTTCATCTTCGAGCAGCCGAACCTGGGCCGGCCGGAGGAGAACCACCTCTACTTCGATCCCGGCGACGGCCGCCTGCTCACCGTCTTCACGGACGAGTCCAGGGCGGACGCGGGCCGCCCCGCCCCTCGGGAGATCGGCTGCGTGGAGCACCTGGCGTTCAACGTTTCCCGGGCGACGTTCACACAGATCCCCGAACGGCTACGGCAGCGGGGGATCGAGTGCCTCGAGCGAGACCGCGGTTTCATGGACTCCATCTACCTGAAGGACCCCAACGGCCTCAAGGTGGAGCTGGCGTGCTACAAGTTCGAGACGCCGGAGGGGTTCCGGGACGCCGACGTGCTCCTCCGGGCCCACCAGCTCCGGGTTGAGCGGGGGGATCATCACATCAGCGAGGAGCACCTGGCGGACGCCATCGAGCTGCTGATCGCCTCCCGGGACCGCCTGGTCGGCTAGAGCGGCCTAGACCCCGCCCCGGGCCAGCAGGTCCCGGAAGCGGCCGCGCCGGAGAAGGCGTCGCCCCCCATCCAGGGCCCTCCCCGGGACGGGACGCACGCCCAGGACCGCGAACGGCTCCGGCCTCCCATGAGCGATGAGAGATTCGCCGCGCGGTCCTCGGCGGTGAGGTGCACCGACTGCCCCCACGAGCCGTTGGGGGTCAGGCTTCGCTCGGAGCCGGGTTGTCCCGCACCACCACCCCCTCGTCCGTCCAGCAGACCTCCACGAACGACCCGCTCAGGAGCCCGTCGTCCCGGAGCTGCTCGAAGATGCCCCCGGGAGGCCAGCCGTGGGGCGCGGTGGCGAAGGCGATGCCTCCGTCCCGGAGCCGGACGAAGGGGGCGGCCAGCGAGGGCTGGTCGGGGCAGCGGAAGATGAAGGTCCTGCGGAAGAGCAGTCCCCGGCGACCGCCCAGGGCCCGGAGCAGGCGGGCATCCGTAGCCGTGGCCGCGTGCACCTCGACATCGTCGCCCATGACCGAGCGGACGTGGCTGGGGTCCCGTTCGACGAACATATGCCTCCCTCGGTTTCCGGTGCGCGCCGGCCCTATCATGCCGTGCGGCCCTCCCGGGACGCACCCGTGGGCTGCACCCCTGGGCTGCACCCCTGGGCCCTTGCCCACGGATCAGGGTGGCGGTGCGGGACAGCTCCTCGGGCATGGGGACGCCCACCGCTTGCGTCCCCTTCCACCAAGCGAGGGGAGGGGAGTCCCGAGGCCGTTTCCAGCGCCGCCCCAACAGCCCGAAGCCGCCGTTCGATCCACGATTACCGGAAACGCAGCCCCGGTAGGCTGCGATCGCGGCGAGTTGGCGTTCCGGTGAATTATCGCGCTGAACGCAACCACCGCCGCCGACCACAGGTGACGAGTCGGCATTCTCGTGAATAATCACTCAGAACGCAGCCCGCGCCGTCTCGGGGGCGGTCCGGGGCTGCGTTGTCGTGAAGCTCGGCCAGAACGATCGGGTTGTGGGGCATCCACTTCCGCTTCCGGCTCCCGGACCAGAAGGGCCGGGAGCCTCCGAAGCAGCCGCCGACGGGCGGAGCCGCCCCCGCCCTAGGAGATCAACCGACCTCCTTCAGCACCTCTACCGGTTGGATCCGCAGTCCCCGGACCAGGGGAGGCACGCACGCCAGCAGGCCGATGGCCAGCGTGGCCGCCGCGGTGGCGGTGAAGAGGATCGGCCGGTCGATCGCGTGCATCAACGAGTCGTCGGGGAGCCCCACCTGAGGGTCCAGGAGCCGGCGCAGCACGAGACCCGCCACAATGCCGCAGGCGAGCTGGAGGAAGGCACGCCGCGCGATCGTGTGGACGATGTCCGAGGAGCGCGCCCCCAGCGCCGTGCGGATCCCGATTTCCCGCCGCCGCTCGGACACGGTGAACGAGACCAGAGCGAACAGGCCAGCCGCGGAGAGCACGATCGCTACCCCGGCGATCATGGGGACGAGGACGCCGCCCAGCCAGAAGGTCCCCAGGCGGGCCTCGGAAAGCTTCGCGTTGTCGTCCAGGGGCCGGGGTTCCCGCACCATCGCATCAGCGTCCACCTCCGCAACAATGCGGCGCAGCTCGGGGACGAAGGCGAGGGGGTCCCCCGTGAGGTGGATCGCCAGGCGGCCGGGACTGAGTTCGCCGACAGCCGCCGGTAGATAGAAGCCGTCGTCCCCGTCGGGGTTGATCTCGTTCATCCCCAGGTGGCCGACCACGCCCACGATCTCCAGCCAGGGTCCGGGCTCGGCGCCCTGCCTGGCCGCGTATCGGATCCGTCGGCCCACGGCGCTCCGACCATCGAGGACGTTCTTCACGAAGGAGGTGTTCACGACGACCACGCTCCGCTGTTCCGGCGGCGTGTCCACCACGTCCGCGCGCTGGAAGTCGCGACCCTGCACCACCGACTTCCCGAGGCCCCGGACGAAGCCCACGTCCACGCGGGCCAGGCGCACCCGTTTGGATCCGAAGTCGGCTCCCTCTACCTCGATGGTGACCGTGCGGTGGTCCTCACCAGGGAGCGAGCTCCCCAGCGCGACGCCGCGTACACCCGGCGCTGCGGACAGCCGTCGGAGGATCTCCTCTTCGGTGGCGGCCATGCGAGCGTAGACCGCGGCCGTGTCCACTGGCCCCGCCTCCCCGCCACGTTCGGGGATCGCCACGGCGAGTCTCGCGGACAGGTACTCCGCCGCGGTGATCCCCATCCCCTCGTCGGGACTCTGGAGGACGCTGGGTAGCATCTGGCCGCCGATGGTCAGGAACGTCGTGGCCAACGCCACTTCAGCGACGATGAGAGCGGTGGACACGCCACCAAAACGGATCCCCGACACCCCGGCCGCGGCCCGCTGCAGGCTCCGCTGCACGTCCCGACCGGTCGCCTTCAGGCCGGGGACCACCCCGGCGACCGTGGCGCTGAACACGGCAAGGCCCAGAGCCGCGACGGAGGTCTGCCACCGCAGGCCCGCGTCGAACCAGAAGGGGATGCCCAGTGGCTCGACCGCGGTCTGGAGCCGGCTGGTTGCTACGTACCCGATGAGGAGCCCGAAGCCGGCGCCCAGGACGGCAAGGACGAGAGCCTCGATGAAGATCTGGCCCACGACCCTGGCTCTGCTCGCACCCAGGGCCGTGCGAACCGCGATCTCGCCGGAGCGCATCGCGGTCCGGGCCAGGATGAGCGTGCCCACGTTGCCGCACGCCACCGCGAGCAGTAGGAGCGCCAGGAACTGGAGCAACCAGTATTCGGGGGTGGCATAGATCCCCTCGTCGGTGAACGGGGTGACTTCGGCGCGGAGGTAGCGGTGCGTGTCGGGGTGCTCGGCCGCGATGCGCTGGCCCAGCGTGAAGAGTTCTGCGTTCGCTTGCGCCGGCGTCACGCCGTCCGCCAGCCGGCCGAACACCCTCACCCACGGGCCTTCCCCCCAAGCGATGTCCATCGGATTGGCGCGGAGGGCGGTCCAGAAGTCCTCCGCGTTCGGGAAGCGGAAGCCCTTCGGCATGACGCCGACGACCTCGTAGGGGACGCTCCCGATCCGGATCGTCCGGCCCACCACGTCCGGGGCGTCGGCCAGCATCGACTGCCACAGGTCATAGCCGATCACGACCACGTCGGGCGCACCCGGACGCTCGTCCGACTCGACGAGAGGGCGACCGAGGAGCGGCGCCACGCGCACGATCGCGAACGCCGAGGCGGTCGTTGCCGACCCCTGAACGGGGGCCACGCGCCCGTCCTCCCCGATGACATTGCGCGACTCCGGGTGAGCGGCGCCGATGGCTTCGAAGGTCCTGAGCTCCTCGCGCCACACGTCGAAGTCGCGCAGCGCGCGGGGCATGATGCTCGAGTGCTCCAGGTCGCGCACCCGGAGCGTCACGATTCGCTCTCCCTCCTCGAACGGAAGTGGCGTCCCGAAGACCTGCCCGATGTGGAAGGGAATGAGCCCCACCGGGATCCCGATGGACAGCGCGAAGACCGCCACGGCCGTGAGGGCCGGCTGCTTGCGCAGTATACGCACGCCCAGCTTCACGTCGAGCGCGGACGGCGCGAAGTGCGGCATCCGGATGCGGGCCCACGCGACGCTCACCGCGGAGCCGAAGGCGTTTCGCAAGTAACGGCGCGCCGCTGGGCCCGCGGGGATTCCCCGGTCGACGTCACGCGAGTACGCCTCGTCCAGGTCTCCCAGGACGTAGGGCGCATCGGGCCCGCGGACGAGGAGAAATGCCAGGCGTCGAAGGAGCCGGGGCACACCGGTCAGCGGCGCCGACATGCCTCAGCTCTCCGCCAGTTCGGTGAGCTTCGGAAGGAGCCCGCCCGCCATGGTCTGGAGGGTGGTGTACGTCTCCCTCAAGGCGCGAGCGCCCTCCGGTCGCAGCTTGTAGAACTTCCGGGGGCGGCCGGCCCGCCCCTCCACGGGCTCCCCTACGCGAGAGGTGACGTAGCCGCGCTCCTCCAGGCGGCCCAGGGCCGTGTAGATGGCGCCGGACGACACGGTGCGTCCCGTGCGATCATCGATGTTCTCGCGGATGGCGACTCCGAAAGCGTCGTCTCCAAGCTGAAG
>DASWKP010000053.1:0-5525 GCA_036396575.1 Longimicrobiales bacterium
CCCCGGCGGCGATGCGGACCGGCGGTCGGCCGGGTACGTTGACCAGGGTCGCGCACCGAGCCACGAGATGCATCTCGATCCGACCCTCCCCTTCCGCCCAGAACGCGCGGTGCTCGAAGGCCCCCACGTCGAAGTCCGTTCCCAGGTCACGGTTCAGGGCGCCCAACATGTTGAGGTTGAAGGCCGCCGTCACGCCACGGCTGTCGTTGTAGGCCGATTCGAGCCGCGCCACGGACTTGCCGGTCCCCGGCTTCAGGTCCGCGCCCAGGAGAACCCGATCCGTGACGCGCATCGTGGCGCGGAGGTGCGACAGGAGGCGCACGGCGGCCGGGTCTTCGAAATTGCCCAGGGTGCTCCCCAGGAACGCGAACAGGGTCGGGGACGGCAGGCGCACGGACAGGTCGAAGGGCCGGGTGAGGTCCGCCACTTCGGGCTCCACGGCAAGGTCCGGATACTCCACCCGGAGCGCCTCGACGGTCGCCTCGAGGAACTCGCCGCTCACGTCGAGGGGAACGAAAAGCCCGCCTGCGCCCGCCTCCTCCATGGCGTCCAGGAGGATCCGGGTCTTGACGGCGCTCCCCGCCCCGAGTTCCACGAGCGCGGCGGGACATACGTCTCGGATCCACGAGGGCATCCACCGGTCGAGGAGGGCCCGCTCCGTCCGGGTCGGGTAGTATTCGGGGAGCCGCGTGATCTCCTCGAAGAGCTCGGAGCCCCGGGTGTCGTAGAAGAACCTGGGCGAGAGCTGCCTCGGACTCCGGCCCAACCCTTCGGCGACCTCCCGGAGGAGCGCCTCATCCGCGGGGGCGGGGGCCGAAGCGTCCGCCGCGTCCGCCGCGTCCCCGCCGCCCACGCTCACGCGTCGTCCCTGGCGCACCGGAAGCCGGAGAAGATCTGGCGCCGGATCGGATAGTCCCAGTTGCGGAACGTCCCCCGGATGGCTCCGCCGCGAGTGGCCCAGGAGCCCCCCCGAAGCACCTTGTATTCGTCGCCGAAAAAGACCTCCGAGTACTCCCGGTAGGGGAACGCCTCGAAGCCGGGATAGCCGGTGAAGTCCGACGACGTCCACTCCCAGACGTCACCGATCATCCCATAGCAGCCCAGAGGGGATACGTTGAGGGGATACGTGCCCACGGGGGCCGTGTCGAAGGCCAGCACGTCCACGTTGGCCCTCAGGGACGTGGCGGGCTCGTCCCCCCAGGGGAACCGGCGCCTCGTGCCGCCCTCCGCGTCCCAGCACGCCGCCGCCTCCCACTCAGCCTCGGTGGGAAGGCGCTTTCCCGCCCACCGGGCGAACGCGTTCGCCTCCCAGTAGCACACGTGGCACACGGGGCGGGTGGGGTCCACCTCCCGGCTCCGGTCCATGACCCTCTCGTGCCAGCGGCCCTCCACCGCGAACCAGTACGCCGGCGCCTCGAGGCACTCCCGATGCCGCCAACTCCAACCCTCCTCCGTCCACAGATCTCGTCGCTCGTACCCTCCGTCCCGCATGAAGGCCAGGTAATCTCCGCACGTGACCGGAGCGGCATCGATCCAGAACGGCTCCAACTCCACGTCGTGGGCGGGTCGTTCGTTATCGTAGGCCTGGCTCCGATCGTCCGTGCCGAGGACCACGCGCCCGCCCGGGAATCTCACCATGGCTCCGGCGGGCGGGGCGGCGCTGGCCGACACGGGGAGAAACTCGATGGCCCTGGGGGCGCGGTACGGCTCGCCACGCTTGATCTGGAAGGTCTGGAGAAGGGTCTCGTTGTGCTGGTATTCATGCTGGAGTACCATCCGGAACACGAAGCCATCCAGGAGGAGAGGATCATCCCCGCCGAGGTCCAGCGACCGAAGCCGGTCCAGGACGGCGCGGCGCACCGTTCCCATGTACTCCCTCGCACCCTCGACCCCGGGCAGCGGCAACGAATCTCGCATGGCCCTGGGGTTCGCGAAGGGGTTGTAGATACCCCTGAGACCCTCCCCTTCCGACACCGCTCCCAAGATGTTCTCCAGAAGCCACACCTCTTCGAAGTGCGCGATGTGCCCCAGGTCCCAGACCGGCGGGGACATGAGGGGGGTGTGCTGTGACGTGAGGTCACCATCGCTGACGCCCGCGACCAGCAGGAGGGTGCGCGCGCGCGCTTCGTGGAGGAGCGCGGCGATCTCATCCCGGTCCAGCGAGCGGCCGGCGTGCAGGTTCATCACGATGCGGAGTTTGGGATCGAAGCCGGAGGTCGGAGTGGAGTACCGGATGAAACCCCCGAAGGCCGGGGACGGGTTCCTGGGATGAGCGTCGCGCGGTGACCGGGCCGCCGGCCCTCGAAGCGAGGGGAGTGGTCAAGCGCTACGATGACGTGGTGGCGCTGAACGGAGTCGACCTCGACATCGACCACGGCGAATGCCTGGCGCTGGTCGGGGAGTCGGGCTCGGGCAAGACCACGCTCCTGCGCATGTTCAACCGCACGGCGGATCCCGATGCCGGCGAGGTGCGCGTGGGAGGGCGCCCGGCCCGCGAGCTGGATCCCGTCAAGCTGCGCAGGGAGACGGGGTACGTCCAGCAGGAAGGTGGCCTTCTTCCACACTGGACGGTGGGCCGGAACGCCGCCCTGGTGCCCTGGCTTCAGGGCCGGCCCGACGCGGCGGAGCGGGGCCGGGCGGCGCTGGAGCGCGTGGGCCTCCAGGCAGCGCGCTTCGCGGATCGCTGGCCCCGTGAGCTGTCTGGAGGCCAGCGCCAGCGCGTCGCCTTGGCACGCGCCCTGGCTGGCGACCCCGGCGTGGTCCTGCTTGACGAGCCCTTCGGGGCCCTGGACGCCATCACCCGGGCCGAGTTGCAGGAAGCGTTCGGCGCCCTGGTGGCCGATCTGGGCATCACCGCGGTGCTGGTCACGCACGACCTCCATGAGGCCACGCGCCTGGCGGACCGCGTGGCGGTGCTCCGAAGCGGCGAGATCGACCAGGTGGCGGAGCCGGCGGTCCTGTTGGCGGCGCCGGCCACGGATTACGTGCGCCGGCTCCTGGCCCAGGCACGGATCGGCTCGTGAGGCTCGCCGATCCCCGCCGTGCTCCGACGACGTGGATCGCCGCCCTGTGCGTCGCGGCGGCCCTCGCGTCTACGGACCCCGCTCGGGCGCAGACCGACCCCGAGCGCGAAGCCCCGCCCGCCCCCCCGGCGCCGGTCGTCGTGGGATCCAAGGTCTTCGCCGAGTCCTACATCCTGGCCGAGATGTTCGCCCAGCTCCTCGAGTCCCGGGGCATGGCCGTGGACCGGAGGCTGGGTCTCGGCGCCACCGAGCTCGTCTTCGGGGGCCTGCGCACCGATGAGGTGGACGTCTATCCGGAGTACACCGGCACCGGCCTGCTGGCCATCCTGGGCGAGGAGCCCGCGGGAACGGCCGAGGACGTCTTCCGGAGGGTCTCGGATGTGTACCACGAGCGCTGGGGCCTCCTGTGGCTGCCTCCGCTCGGCTTCGAGAATACCTTCGCGATCACGGTCCGGCGCGAGACCGCGCAGGAACTGGGACTGGAAACCCTCTCGGACCTGGCCGGGCACGGCCCATCCCTCCTGGCGGGCTTCTCCCCGGACTTCATCGGCCGAGCCGACGGGCTCCCGGGCCTGCGGGAAGCGTACGGCCTGGAGTTCTCGGGCGTGCGGTCCCTGCTTCAGGCCGTCAAGTACGAGGCCCTGGCGGAGGGTAGCGTGGACGTCATCGACGGGTACTCCACGGACGGAGCCATCGCGCGCTACGACCTGAGGGTGCTGGAGGACGATCGGGGGTTTTTCCCTCCGTACGACGCCGCGCCACTCGTGAGTCGCCGCCTGGCCGCGAGCAACCCGCGGGCCGTGGCCACGCTGTCCCTCCTGGGCGCCCGGCTGGACGAGGAGATCATGCGGGAGCTCAACCGGCGAGTGGAGGTCGACCAGGAACCGGTCGCTCGGGTGGCGCGGGACGCCCTGGTCCGCGCTGGACTGGTGGCCGAGAGCGACGCCGGCCGGCCGGGCGTCGCATCCGCGGACACGGTGGGGCGGGACACCGATCTCGTGACCTACCTCTGGCAACGGCGCGCGCTCCTTGCCAGCCTGACCCTGCGCCACGTCCTGCTGGCGGCATCCTCCCTCCTCGCGGCGCTCGTGGTGGCCGTACCGCTGGGGCTGGGCCTGGAGAGGCACCGGGCGAGCGCGGAGGGGGTGATTCGCGCCGTGGGCGTTTTCCAGACGGTTCCCAGCATCGCCCTGCTGGCCTTCATGATCCCCGTGCTCGGGATCGGCGTGGTCCCGGCCCTGGTGGCGCTCTTCCTCTACTCCCTGTTCCCGATCCTGCGGAATACGTACTCGGGCGTGCGGGACGCGGACGCCACTGCCGTGGAGGCCGCCGGAGCCCTGGGTATGACCCCCCTTCAGGTGCTCCACCACGTCCGCCTGCCTCTGGCCGCCCCGGTCATCATGGCCGGGATCCGGACCGCCGCCATCATCAACATCGGCACCGCGACGCTGGCGGCGTTCATCGGCGCGGGGGGGCTGGGAGACCCCATCGTCAGCGGGCTGGCGCTGGCGGACACCCGGATGATCCTGTCCGGGGCCATCCCGGCGGCGGCCCTGGCCCTGGTGGTGGACCGCGCCCTTCATTCAGCCGAAGGCTGGGTGACGCCGGGAGGGTTGGAGGTGGACCGGTAGTGCGCGGGGCGGGACGGCGGCGTCTCGCGAGCACCTCGAAACGCCCGCACACCCCCTATAGCAAAAGGCCCGGGATGACGTTGTCGTCACCCCGGGCCTTCGAGATGGTCGGGTGGCATGCCCACCTCCCTTTGCCCACCGACGGTCTTTCGCTCCGTCCGTCCGGCGCCGCCGGATGCAGCCGGATGGCGGGTGCCTCGCGCCCCGTGCCAGGTACCTCTCGCGGGCCCTTGTGAGGGCTGTCGGGGCACCGAGGAGGACCCACTGGGATCCACGTCGGCGTCGACCCGCGTTGCGGGGTCTTCCCCATGGCCAACGGGGCGGGGCCGCACAGTAAAGATACCGGACAGGCCCCCCGGCTACAAGCGTTTCGTGATGTCGCCGGAGGTGCGTAAGGACCCGAGACGCCTCATCGACGCGATCCCCGCCGCGGGTCCCAGGGCCAGGAGGGGGAACGCCCAGGGCCAGCCACCGGCCTGTTGGATGAGAGGCACCGCCTGGATCGTGACGATCGTCAGGAGAAAGCCCACGGACGTCTGCAGCGTGAGCGCCGTTCCGACCGCCGTGGCCGGCGCCACCTCGGTGACCAGAGCGCTGAACTGGGCGGAATCAGCCACCACGAAAAAGCCCCAGACCCACGTCACCACCGCCAGGAGTCCGAAGGAGCCGCCGAAGAACAGACCCACCAGCAGGGCGCAGGCGCCGCTCACCGCCATGGACAGGATCGTGACCCGCTCCCGCCCCATGCGGTCGGCGGCCCACCCTCCCCAGACGCATCCCAGGCCGCCCGCCGCGATGGCTCCGAACGCCACGAGATCCACGATCCGGTCTCCTGGCGCGCCGCCACTTCCACCCGCGCCCGTGGCGGCGC
>DASWKP010000054.1:0-33781 GCA_036396575.1 Longimicrobiales bacterium
GCGCATGATCTCAATCAGGGAGTCGCGGGGCAGATCCTCCGGCAGGACCTGGAGGTTCTCGAACGACTCCGGGATCTGGGCCCCGGCTCCCCACGGGGCCAGGGCCAGGCCCATGGCGCCCGCTGCCAGCGCGAGCCCCATCCGTGCCATAATACTGCGGCGACGTGTCCCCTCGGTGCTCCACCCCATGGCCGCTCCTCCCGGTTCGTTCCCGGTTCCAGTTCGCTTCCAGGCACGGCGGTGCCCGGCCGTGCCCGGCCCGGGGAACAAGGTGGGGGTATGGCTGTGGCTCGAAAGCTCCAGGGGATGGAATGGAGCCTCGCCGGGACGGACCGGCCTCCGGAAGGGACGCTTCCCCCGCCCACCCTCGCCCGGTCAGCCGCCTTCGAGGGCCTCCAGAACGTCGCCTTCGGCCGCCTCCCCCTCCACGGCCGCGGCGATGGCCGATTGGGAGAGGACGCGCACGACCTCCAGGACGCCCACCCGCTCCGTGACCACGTCCAGCACGTTGCCGCTGGCGTCCACGATCTCGTCCACGACGCGCATGACGGCGTAGCGATTCCCCACCTGGATGCCGAAGTTCTGGCCCTGATCGATGTAGAACTGCCCGTCGGAGGAGATGCCCACGACCGTGGGCGGCGCCGCCGGGGGAAGGGGCTCGTCGGGCACCTCGAAGGCGCCGGCGTTCTCCCTCAGGGTGGAGACGATCTGCTCGATCGCGGGGGTGAGGGCCTCCTGGGCCAGGCCCGGGTTGTAGGGGCTCGACTGGCTGATCCCCTCGTTTCCGATGCTGACGCTCGTGAGGGTGTGGTCTCCCTCGCCTCGGGCGGCGGCCACGATGGCCGCGGTGCGCGTGCTGATGGCCCGAACGTCGAGGGCGCTCTCGGCCTGGGTGCGGCTCCCTCCCACGCTTCGGCCAAGGACGTTGACGCGGCCTCCGGTCTGCTGGATGGAGAACTGGGTGATGGAGCCCACGATGATGTAATCCACGCCCGCGATGCGGCCGATCTCCACCACCTGGTCCGCGTCCACGGCTCCGGTCATCTGGAAGCCCTGTTCGTCGAGGATGCGGCCGATCATCTCCCGTTCGATGACGGTGAATTGGTTGGCGTTGACCAGCTCGGTGGTCAGGCGCTCCGACGCCGCGTTGCCCAGATCCTGCCCCCACCACCCGCTGAGGTTGTCGAAGCCCAGGACGGCGACGCGGGCCCGCTCCTGGGCTGAGGCGGGGGCGGCCGCCAGGGAGAGGCCGATGGCGGCGGCGAGAAGGGTTGCGGGACGGGTGGCGAGCTTCACCGGAGCGTCTCCTTTCGGGGAATCGGGTCGTGTGTCTCGGGTCTCAGCGCAGCGCCAGGCGCATCCAGCGCTGGACGGCGGCCACCGCCTCATCCGCCACGGCCTCGATAGCCTGACGGCGGGCGTCCGCTTCGGTGTTACCCATCCTCTGGGGCGTGCCGGCGCCCCCCACCTGGAACGTCTGGGTGTTGAGCAGGCGCCGGGTGGAGATGCGGTAGAGCCGCACGTCCAGCTCGGCGCTGCCGCCGTAGAAGGTCCCCACGGTGCGAGCGGCGCGCGCCTGGAGGTCCCCAACCGCCACGAACTCGGCTCCCACCGAGCCGCCCGCCTCGGCGAGGGCGCCGAAGTCGCCGGCCAGGGCGGCCTGGAGGGCACCCGGGTCCGCGCGCATCATCTGGAGGCCCTCGGCGTCCACGGCCTCGAACCTTCCCACCCGGAGCATGCCGCCCAGGATCCGGGTCTCGGCGCTGCGAGCGTCCTGGCCGGCGCCCAGGATGAGCACCGCGAGGCCGGTGCCGGGCTGGGCGGTGGCCCCGGACTCGGGAATAGTCGCGGTGGTGGTCGCGGGATCGATCGTTGGCGGCGGGGCCTCGCCGCGGGCAGCCCCGGCGGGCGATGCGGCGACGGCGGCGGGGGTTCTTGTGCCCCCGTCCGGTGGCGCGGCGGCGGCCGACGGGTCCCCGGACGGATCGCCGGCGGCGTCAGTGGTCTCGGCTTCGCCGACGGTGGTCCCGGCTTCCCCTCCGGGGGCCGTTCCGGTCCCGGCGCCCGCCTGATCGCCGGCCGTCGCGCCCTCTGGATGGGCCGCGGAGGTGCCCTGCGGAGCCTCGCTCCCCGCATCCCCTCGCTCGTTCATGAGGACGGCGGCCACGGGAAGCGATACCAGGACGAGGGCGGCGGCGCCCAGGGCGATCTTGCGGCCCGCTCTTCGGCCCACCTCTCGGTTCAGGGGCCCGGCGTGCGGGGGCTCCATGACGGCCGCGACCCCTTCGCCCCGGGCCACGAGCGCGGTGCCTGGTTCCGTTCCGGCCACCAGGGCAGTGGCGGGGGCGGCGGTGGGTGCGGGTACGGGAGGCTCGCTCGCGGGCGCCTCGGCTGTCAGGGTGGCCGAGCGCCCGGTTGCGCCGCCGGCCATCACGCCCGGGTGCACCACCGTGCGGTCGTCCCGGGGGCCCGCGTCCACGACCACGGCCGGCGCCTCCCCCTCCATCTCGGACAGGAACGCCTCCGCCGACGGCGTGCGGTCGGCGATCTCCATGGCCATGCCCCGCATGATGGCGGTGTCCACCGCCGGATCCACGGTGGGAACCAGCTCCCTCGGCGAGGGCATGGCCGTGCCTTGGAGCCGGCGGAGCGCTTCCGTGGGCTGCTTGCCCGTGAGGGCGAAGTAGAAGGTGGCGGCGCAGCCATACACGTCGGTCCAGGGGCCCTGGTTGCCGTCGGTGTCGTATTGCTCCAGAGGCGCGTAGCCCGGCGTGAGGATGCTGGTGAGCTTGCGGGTGTTCTCGAGGGTCTGCCGGGCCGCGCCGAAGTCCAGGACGATGGGCTCACCGTTCTCCCGCACGTAGATGTTGGACGGCTTCACGTCCCGGTGGAGGACGCCCTCGGCGTGGACCTCGCTGAACGCCCTCAGGACCGGCCTCGCCAGAGGAAGCAGCTCGCCGGCCATGAGGGGCCTCCCCTTCTGGTTCATGAGCCCGTCCAGCGTGCGGCCTTCGTAGAACTCCATCGCGAAGTAGGCCGTGTTGTTGGCCTCGAAGTAGTCCAGGACCTTCACCAGGTTGGGATGCTTGAAGCGCGCCACCATACGCGCCTCGTTCAGGAACGACTCCCTCGTGTAGGAGAAGAGGTCCTGGCCCGAGGTCGAGTGGGGCCGCAAGGTGGAGCCGTCGGGGTCCCGGGCCACCAGCTCCCGGGGCATGAGCTCTTTGAGGGCGATCCGGCGGTGGAGGCGCTCGTCCCACGCCAGATAGGTGACGCCGAAGCCTCCGGGCTCTCCGAGCACACGGCCCACGACGTAGCGTTCCTGGAGCAGTGCGTTGGGGCGGAGGACCGTGACGTACTCGACCACCTCGGGATCGAAGCCGCACGCTCGGCACGGACCGGTGCCTGTGCGTTCCTCCAGGAAACAGCCGGGGCAGAGGGAGGGGGTGGCGGTCACCGGTCAGCGCGAAGCGAGGGGAGGTCGTGGCACGCTCCAAGCCAAGCTAGGGCCCGCGTGCGGGCCTGGGCAAGAAGCCCGGCCACGCCCCCCCCTGACCCCCTACTCCCCGAGCAGCGCCTCCACCGGCGGCGTCCGGGCCGCGTCCCGCGCCGGCACCCAGCAGGCTGCCAGGCCCACCAGCGCCAGGGTACCCGCGGCCAGGGCGTAGGCCAGCGGATCGTAGACTCCGACGCCATAGACCAGGGCCTCCAGGACCCGGGCCAGCGCCAGGGCTCCGCCCACGCCCAGGACGATCCCGGCGAGGACCGGTGTCATCCCCTGGCGGACGACGAGTCGGCGTACGCCCGCCTGATCGGCGCCGACCGCGAGGCGGATGCCCACCTCGCGGCGACGTCCGGCCACGCCGAAGGCCACCACTCCGTAGACGCCCACCGCGCACAGCACGAGGGCCAGCCCGGCGAACCCGGCCAGGAGAAGGACGAAGAAGCGCGGGCGTAGCGTCTGCTCCGCCATGATCCGGGACGCCGCCACGAGCTCGGTGATCGGCTGGCTCGGGTCCTGGGAGCGCACCACGCCGCGCACCGCGGCCATGAGCGCCTCCGGATCGGAGCTCGTCCGGAGCACGAATGCCGCGCCCCGGCGGGGTGACAGATATTGGGGAAGGTAGATGATGGCGGGCGGCTCGCCCGTGAGGTCGCGGAGGCGCACGTCCTCCACCACGCCGACGATCTCGATGGGGTCATCACCGAAGAGGATCGTCCTGCCCACCGCGCTGCCCGGGCCGAAGCTCGCCCGGGCCACCGACCGGCTCACCACCGCGACACCCCGCCCGTCCCGGCCCGCGTCGGCCTCGAAACCCCTTCCTTCGATGAAGTCGATGCCCATGGTCTGGAAGACCCCGGGGCTCGCCTGGAACAGCCTGCCCTGGAGGGCCTCCGCGCCTTCGACCTGCCCGGGCACGGTCCACCTCACGCCTTCCCCCTCGTAGCGGAACGGGAACTTGCGGAGGGTGCCGACGCTCGTGACTCCGGGGATGCGCGCCAGGCCATCGAGCGTCTCTTCGTAGCGCTGGAGGTACTCGGCCCGCTCGGGATAGCGGCTGCTGGGGAACGTGATCTCCGCCACGAGGAGGGTCTCCGGGTCGAAGCCCGGGTCCACCTGGCCGAGCAGCCACAGGCTCCGGGTGAGGAGGACCCCCCCCACCAGAAGGACCACGGACAGAGCCATCTGGGTGACGACCAGAGCTCGTCTCGCCCCGCCCGGCGTCGCGCCTGCCGGCTTGGCCGCGCGGAGTCGCCCCGCCAGATCTCGCCTCCCGGCGCTGAGGCCGGGCAGGGCGGCGAAGAGCACCCCGGTCAGCACCGAGACCCCCAGGGAGAAGAGCGCCACGGTCCAGTCCGGGGAAATCTCGTGGGCCCGGGGCAGGGTTCCGCCGCTCCTGGCCACCAGGAGATCCGTTCCCCACCACGCCAGGAGGAGGCCCAGACCCCCTCCCACCAGGGACAGCACGAGGCTCTCGGTCATGACCAGCCCCGCGCGCTGGCGGCGGCTGGCTCCCAGGGCGGCCCGCAGGGCCAGCTCGGGCTCCCGCCGGGCCTCCCGGGCCATGGCGAGGTTGGCCAGGTTGGCGCACACGATGACCAGAATGAGTGCCGCGGCCGCCATGAGCACTGCGAGCGTCCGTCCCACGGTGCCCACGACGCCGTCGTAGAGGGGGCGGACCGTCGCCCCGACGAGCTCGTCGTTGGAATCCGGATACTCCAGGGCCAGGGCGCCGGCGATGCTCGACAGCTCGTCCCGGGCCCGGGAGGCGGTCACGCCCTCCGCCAGGCGTCCCACCGCCTGGAGAAAGCGCACCGGCCTGTACTCCATGGGGATGGAGGACGAGGGAATCACGCTGAGGAAAGTCCACACCTGGACCCTGGGCGTGGGAAAGTCGAAGGACTCGGGCATCACCCCCACGAGGCGGTAGTCGTCCCCCGACATCGGAAGCGTCTGGCCCACGGCGGCCGGATCGGCGCCCAGGTGCTCCTGCCAGAAGGCGTGGCTGGCCACTACCAGGCGATTGTCGCCCAGCTCCTCCTCCGGCCTGAGGGTGCGCCCCAGGAGAGGCTGTACGCCCAGAGCCTCGAAGAAGCCCGCGCTCACGTACGCCGTCTCCACCTCGAGGGCGTCGCTGCCGCCCGTGAGGATGAGGTCCGACGGGAGCGTGGAGTAGCCTGCCAGGTGCTCCAGCGTCTGGGAGCGGAGGCCCCAGTCCCGGAGGTCCGGAAGGGAGAAGCTCGCGAATTGGCTCCCGTCCCCCGCTTCGGCCCCGAACACTTCCACGACGCGCTCGGGCTGCGCGTATGGCAGGGGCCGGAGCACCACCCCGTTGAACACGGTGAACATGGCCGTGTTGGCACCGATCCCCAGGGCAAGCGTCAGGAGGGCCGGCACCGAGTATCCGGGCCGACGCACCAGGCCGCGCACCACCTGCTTCAGCGTCTGAGTCCGCATCTGAACGTTCATCTTTCCCCCCTTCATCGTCGTCCACTCCCGTCCCGCCGCGGCGCTCCACTCCAGGAGCGCGTCGCGCAGGCAGATCACCGTATTCCACATCACGAAGGTCACCAGGGCCCCCTCGCCCCGGGCGGCGGCATCCGCCGCGGCGTCGCCGAGCAGCCGCGCCAGGTCCGTTCCCACCGCCCGCCGGAAGCCGGGCGGGTACAGCGCGGTGAGGGCGGCCAGCCACCGGCGCGTCAGTGCCAGGAGCACGCCGTTACACGTCCCGCATGGCCGCGCCGGCCAGCCGCATGATCCGCGCCCGACCCGCCAACTCGACCAGGCGCATGGCCTCGGCCGACAGGACCTCCCGGCCCAGCTCGCTCAGGCGGTAGTAGCGCCGCCGCTCGTCGTCGACCTCGGACGCGGGCCGCTCGTCGGCCTCGTCCACGAGGCCGTCCTCCTCCAGGCGCTTGAGCTTCCGGTAGAACGGAGACGGCGCCAGGCGCATCCGGCCATGGGTGGCCCCCTCGATCTCCTTGAGCATGGCGTACCCGTGCATGTCTCCGCCTTCCAGGGCCAAGAGGATCTGGAAGACGTCTGGCTTGAGCGGCAGGTGGTCGGCGGCGTCCGCCTTGATACGGCTCATGGTGCTCTTCGGGATGTCGTGCTTGGGTCGTGGTGACTACTGACCGATTGTCAATAACACAACTGCTGACCAAAAGTCAATACTTCTCCTCGCAACCTTTCCTTCGCATCTCCTGTCCAATTCTGTCAGATTGATACGTCAGTATGACAATTGCCTCGGAGAGGGGCCATGACATCCGGCCGGCACGCCCTGGAACGCGACCTGCGTCGCTACCGGGCACTGATGAGGCTTCTGCCCTCGGAGCTCAGGCGCACGTGGGGACCGGACATGGAGGCCCTCTTCCGCCATCGCATGGCGCAGGCGGAGGGGTCGCGGTGGAGGCGTGGCGGGGTGTGGGCCCGGGCCGTCCAGGACATCGTGTTCGAGGCGGTTGGAGAGCAGATGAAAAAGGGGGGAGAGGCGATGGCGACGATGATCCAGGACCTGCGCTATGCCCTGCGCTCGCTCCGGCGGGCGCCGGCGCTCACGCTCGTGGCCGCGGGCACCCTTGCCTTGGGCATCGGGGCGGCCACGGCGACCTTCACGGTGGTCCATGCCGTGTTGCTGCGGGACCTGCCCTACCAGGATCCGGACCGGTTGGTCATGGTCTGGCCCGAGGTGAACGCCAACAAGACCATGGCCCTGCTGGCCGAAGAGGAGCTGCCCAGCCTGGCCGGCGTGAGCGGCATGACGCGTTGGACGTTGACCCTCACGGGCGCCGGCGATCCCGTGGAGATCACCGGGACGCAGGTGTTCACCGACCACTTCGAGCTGCTCGGCGTCCTGCCCCTCCTGGGACGGACGTTCCGGCCCGGGGAGGACCTTCCCGGCGCCGCGGGCGTGGTCATCCTCTCCCACCACTTCTGGACGTCGGTCTTCGGCGCCGACCCGGGCGTCGTGGGACGGATGATCGACGTCGCCGGGGCCGAGTACGACCGGCGCACCGTGGTGGGCGTCATGCCCGAGCGATACCGCCCGGTCATGGGCGAAACCGACGTATGGATCCCCCTGGAGGGCGACCCGGCCGTGGGCCTGGTGGCCGACGACTCCTGGTACGTGAACCAGCGCGTCGCCCGCCTCGCTCCGGGGGCCACGGTGGCGCGGGCCAACGCCGAGGTGAAGGAGCACGCGCGGCGGATGCAGGAGCGTCTCCCCACCATCTTCGACGACGAGGAGGTGGCCACGGCCACGGTGCAGCCGCTCCATGACTTCGTGGCGGGGGGCACCGGAAGCGTCTTGTGGGTGGCGTTTGGGGCCGTGTCCCTCGTTCTCGTCATGGCGTGCGCCAACGTGGCGAACCTGCTCCTGGCGCGGGGCGAGGCCCGGGGACGGGACCTGGCGGTGAGGGCCGCGCTGGGGGCGGGGCGCCGACGCGTGGCCTTTCCGCTTCTGGCGGAAAGCGGGCTCCTGAGTGTGTCGGGCGGCGCCCTGGGCGTCGCCCTCGCGTACGGGATGGTCTCCGCGGCGGTGCGCCTGGCGCCCGAGGACTTCCCCCGCATCGCGGAGGTGGGGGTCAGTCGAGCCGTGCTCGTCTTCGCCCTGGCCGCCACGGTGCTCACCACGGTCGTGGCCGGTCTGGTACCCGCGCTTCGCGCCAGCCGCGTGGACGCCACGGCTTCCCTGGGCAGCTCGGTTCGGGGCACGGGACGGCGGGTGGCCAGCCCGGTGAGCGCCGCCTTGGTGGGCATCCAGGTGGCCCTGGCCGTGGTGGTGGCCGTGGGCTCCGGGCTCATGCTCCGCTCGCTCGGGGCGCTGCTGGCCGTGGACGCCGGCCTGGTCGGGGAGGGGGTCCTCACGTTCCGCCCCAACCCCCCCGGGGGACGCTATCCGGACGGCGAGGCCTTCCTCGAGTATTACGACCGCGTGACGGAGCGGGTGGCCGCGGTGCCGGGCGTGGAGTCGGTGGGTGCCATCCACCTCCTGCCCGGGACGGAGAACAACTGGAGCTTTCCCACGTTCCCGGAGGGCGTGGCCATCCCCGCCGGATCCCCCGTGCCCAGCGTCAACTTCCGGGCGGTGCGCCCCGGCTACTTCGAGACCCTTCGCATCCCTCTACGGACGGGGCGGCTCCTGGGGGCGGCGGACCGCGCCGACTCGGAGCCCGTGGCGCTGGTCAACGAGGCATTCGTGGCCCGCTTCTGGCCGGGGGAGGACCCTCTGGGGCGGACGGTGAGCTACTTCCGGCCGGACGGCACCGCCTATCGGGTGGTGGGCGTCGTGGCCGACGTCCGCCAGCATGACCGGGCCGCCGAGCCCAGGCCGGAGATGTACTACGCGCACGCCCAGGTGCCCTGGAACCAGATGGCCATGTGGATCATGGCGCGGGTCCGGACCGGCGCTCCCCTCGACTACGCCGAGGCAGTGCGGGCCGCCGTCTGGGACGTAGACGCCGACGTGCCCATCGCCGGGATGGACGACATGAGCGCGGTGCTCGGCCGCTCGACCCGGACCATGCGATTTCTTGCCTTCCTCCTGACGGGCTTCGGGCTTCTGGCCCTGATCCTGGGGGGGATCGGCGTGTTCGGGGTCACGGCGTACACCGTGGGCCGGCGCCTCCCGGAGTTCGGCGTGCGCATCGCGCTGGGGTCGTCCCGAGCGCAGGTCCTGGGTACGGCCCTCCTGCACGGGGTGGTGCCGGTGGCGCTCGGGCTCGTGGCGGGGATGGCGGCGGCGGCGCTGAGCGCCGACCTGCTGGAGTCGGTCCTCTACGGCGTGACCCCCCGGGACCCGTGGGCGTTCGCCGGCGTGGCCGGGCTATTCGGTGTGGTGGCCCTGGTGGCCACGATGCTGCCCGCGTGGCGGGCCAGTCGCCTGGATCCGGTGGCGGTGCTCAGCAAGGAGTAGCCGCGCGGTCCGGGGACCGCGTGGTCGGCCCCTCACTCCATGGAAGGCCGGCGGGACCTCAGATAGTCCAGCAGCACGTTGGACATGGCCCGCATCCCCACCGGGACCGACGAGTCGTCGGCCTGGAAGGTCGGCGTGTGATGGCCTCCGGACTCGACGCCCGGGGCGACCATGCCCAGCCGGAAGAAGAAGCCCGGCACCTCGTTGGCGTAGTACGCGAAGTCCTCGCCGCCCATGGTGGGCTCCAGCACGTCCACGTGGTCGGCGCCCACGACGGCCGCCAGAGACGGGGCCATCTGCTCGGTGAGGGCCAGGTCGTTGATCGTGGCGGGCGTACCCCGGTCGTACTCGAGCTCGTACGTGCCGCCTCCGGCGGACGTGATGCCCGCCAGGATCTCGCCCATACGGCGCTCGACGGCGTCGCGCACGTCGGCGTCGTACGTGCGGACCGTGCCCTCCAGCAACACCTCGTCGGGGATGATGTTGAAGCGGGTACCACCCCGAACGATGCCGACGGTGACCACGCTGGGCTCGAGGGGAGGGAGGTTGCGGGATCGGATGGTCTGGAACGCCATCACCGCCTGGGAGGCCATCACCACGGGGTCGACGCTCAGGTGCGGGGCGGCGCCATGGGCCTGCCGGCCGATGACGCGCGCCTTGAAGTGGTCGACCGCCGCCAGGGCGGGGCCGGGCGTATACCCGAGCCGGCCCACCGCCATCTCAGCGAACGCGTGGAGGCCGAAGACGGCCGACGGGCGGGGGCTCTCCATGACGCCCTCGCGGACCATGAGGTCAGCGCCGCCCTCCTCCCCTGGGGGAGGCCCTTCCTCGGCCGGCTGGAAGATGAACTTCACCGTTCCCGGGATGCGGTCCCGCATGGACGCCAGCACCGAGGCCACACCGAGCTGCACCGCCGTGTGGACGTCGTGGCCGCAGGCGTGCATGACCCCCACGTCCTGGCCCAGATACTCGGTGCGCACCGTGGAGGCGAAGGGGTAGGGGGTGTCCTCGGTGACCGGGAGGGCGTCCATGTCCGCGCGTACGGCCACCGTGTCGCCGGGAAGCCCGCCCCTCAGGATGCCCACGACGCCCGTATGCGCCACGCCCTCGGTCACCTCGTCGAAGCCCAGGGCCCGCAAGTGCTCCGCCACCATGGCCGCGGTCTGGAACTCCCGGTTGCCCAGCTCCGGGTTCTGGTGGATGCGGTGGCGCAGCTCGATGATCTCCGCGGCGAAACGCTCCACCGCGGCGTCCACCTCCGGGTCCTGGGCGCGGACGCCAGGAGATGACAGCAGCGTCAGCAGAAGGACCGGGAGGGCCACGTTCAAGGCTCGGGTCATGGTCGAGATCCTGGGTTCTGGGCGGTTGGGACACCGGAACGCATACGACGTGCCTCGCTTCCCGACAAGCCCGTCATCGGAGGCCGGGTGGCAGCCGGGGCTGGTCCTGGTCTGGTGAACCGAGTCCGGCGATCCTGGCGGCCCTCGCAAGCGACCGCCCGATGGGCGAGCCGCTGTACTTCAACTTCACCGGCAATCGAAGTCGAGCGATGACTCGAGGGGCCTCCCCCCTTAACTTCAACCCACCCTCCCGCTCCCCCCAAGCCTCGGGAGCCACGGCATGGATGACGATCCCAAGGAGCTCCCGCGCGCGGCCGGCGCACGGGTCCGGCCGATGGCTGCCGGCCCGGGCCTGGCGTGAGTCGGAGACGGACGAGCCATCCATGAAGATCACCACCACCCAGGAGATCGCGGACCTCGACCGCAGGGCCGTCCAGGAGCACGGCATCCCAGATCAGCTCCTCATGGAGAATGCCGGCGTGGCGGCCTTCGACGTCATCCACCGGGAGCAAGCGGCGTCCGGCAGCGGGATCGAGGGCTGCGACTTCGTGGTCCTGTGCGGCGGGGGCAACAACGGGGGGGACGGCTTCGTGGTGGCCCGCGAGCTCCTGTCCACGGGAGCCCGGGTGCGCACCTTCATCCTGGGCGACCCCGAGGCGTACGGCGACTCGGCCCGCGCCAACCTGGAGATGCTCCGGGAGGCCGGTGCCGATGTCACCGTGGACCCTGAGGTGACCGAGGTCGAGGGCGCCCTCGATGCGTGCGACGCCGTGGTGGACGCGCTCTTCGGCACGGGCATCAGCCGCAAGGTGGGGGGCAAGTACAGGGTGGTGATCGAGGCGGTGAACGCCAGCGCCTGCCCGGTCTACAGCCTGGACATCCCCTCGGGCGTGAACGGAGACACGGGTGCCGTCATGGGCGAGGCCGTGTGGGCGGACCACACCATCACGTTCGGTCTCCCCAAGCGGGGCAACTTCCTGTATCCGGGCGCGGAGCGCTGCGGCCGCCTGTGGGTGAGCCACATCTCCTATCCCCGGGAGCTGGTGGAGGCCGAGCACGTGCTGGTGGAGGTAAGCGCCCCTCCCCCCCTGCCGCCGCGTCGCGTGGACGGCCACAAGGGCACCTTCGGCGACGCGCTCTTCATCGCCGGAGCGCGGGCGTATTTCGGCGCCCCAGCCTTCGCGGCCCTGTCCCATCTCAAGGCCGGCGGAGGCTACGCCCGCCTGGCCGCCCCGGCGTCGCTGGTGCCGTCCCTGGGAACCATCGCCCCCGAGGTCGTCTTCGCCCCCCAGGCCGAAACCCCGGCCGGCACCCTTTCAAGGGATGCAGGGGATGTAATCCTGGCGCTGTCCAGCCGGTGCGACTTCGTGGTCATGGGTCCGGGTGTGTCGTTGAACGAAGAGACTCAGGAGCTGATCCGCAGGCTGGCCCGCGAGCTGGCGCTCCCGGTGTTGATCGACGGGGATGGGATCACGGCGGTGGCCGAGGACCTGGAGGTGATCCGGGGCAGAGAGGCCCCCACCGTCCTGACGCCCCATGCGGGAGAGATGAGCCGCCTCATCGGCCGCCCCACCGCGGACATCCTGGCCGATCCGATTCCCGTGCTCCAGGACGCGGCCCATGACCTGGGCGCCATCATCGTCCTCAAGGGGGCGCACTCGCTGATCGGGCTGCCGGACCGGCGGGTGTTCGTGAACACCACGGGCAACTCGGGGATGGCGACGGCGGGGTCGGGGGATGTGCTCACGGGCACGGTCTCGGCGATGTACGGGCTGGGGCTGGGGGTGGAGGATGCGGTCAGGGTGGGGCTGTTCGTGCATGGGTTGGCGGGGGATCTGGCGGCGGAGGCGATCGGGGCGGATGGGATGACCGCCCAGGACGTGTTGCGGTGGCTGCCGGAGGCGGTGAGGCGGTATCGGGAGGGGTATGGCCACCCCTGGGGTGGGGGCCTACCCGGAGAATCCCTACACCCGACGAAGGGAAGCTCCTGACGCATCGATGGGAGGTCTTTCACACCCGGTGCGCTCGCGGGTCGAAAAGACCACCGATTAAATTGGTGCGACCGGCTACGACAGGGGGGGCCTCCCTCCTCCTTGCGCCATGGGCGCTCCGGTGCGCTGGCCGACCCGTCGGTCGACCCCCCGCGCGGAAGCCCTGACGACTGGACCCACCGCTCGATCCCTCCCTCGATTCGGCGTCTCCCGGAGGCCGGCACAGATGGCATGGCCCCGCCGGACCTTCGGCGGGTCATGAAGGGGATCACCCAGACGGAGACATGCAATGAAGCTCTCATGTCGTAGTTGGTTGTGCTTCATGGCGGCTCTGCCGTTGCTGCTCGCCTGGCCAGGCGACGCGCTCGGACAGGCCGCTGGGGTGGTGCGGGGAACAGTGATCGGCGCCACGGACGCGCGACCGATCTCGGGAGCCCAGGTGGAGCTGGTAGGCACGCAGCGCGGCACCCTGACGACGACGGACGGCACCTACGTGATCACGGGTGCGCCGGCGGGCCAACGGGAGGTCCGCGTGACCTTCCTGGGCTTCGGCTCGGCGGTCGAGGACGTGACGGTCGTAGCGGGTCAGACCGTCGTCGTCGACTTCCGTCTCTCCATGGCCGTGCTGGACCTGGACGAGATCGTCGTAACCGGCGTGGCCGGTGAGGCCACCCGCAAGAACCTGCCCTTCACCGTGGACCGTCTCACGCAGGCGACGACGCCGGTCCTGAACACCGACGCCGCCTCGATGATCACGGGGAAGGTGGCGGGGGCCACGGTGGTCTCCGCGTCGGGTCGCCCGGGCACGGCTCCCCAGATCATGCTCCGGGGCCCCACGAGCATCAACGCGGTGAACCGGTCCCAGGAGCCCCTCTACATCGTGGACGGGGTGATCCTGTCCTCCTCGGTGGTGGACATCGACGCCTCGGACATCGAGTCGATCGAGATCGTCAAGGGTGCCGCGGCTTCCTCCCTGTACGGTTCCAGGGCAGCGGCCGGCGTCATCCAGATCACCACCGCCCGGGGCAGGAACGTGGCCCAGGACAACGTGCGCTATACCATGCGTACGGAGTACGGAACCAACACTCTGCCGGGCCGCTTCAACCTGACCCAGAAGCACCAGTTCGCGATGAGCGGTGGCCAGTTCCTCCAGGACGACGGAACGACCTGCGACTGGCTCAACTGCAAGTCCCTGCGGCTGGCGGGCCAGCGGGCCGGGCCAGGTGAAGCGGCCAGCGCCTGGAACACCATCCAGCAGGAGTCGTGGCCAGGCGTAACCTACGACCACGTGGATCGGTTCTTCGAGGGCGGCGCCTTCATGAGCAACTACATCGGCGTGGCCGGCCGCTCGGGCGGGACCAACTTCAACGTGACGTACAACCGCCAGGCCGACGAAGGCATCCTGCCGTTCCACGACGGTGCGACGCGGCACAACTTCCGGGTGAACGTGGACCAGTCCATCCGGCCCGCCCTCACGCTGTCGGCCACGGCCCTCTACTCGCGGACGAAGGCCAGCTCGAACGACGGGAACATCTTCCAGCTCACCCGCATGCCTGCGGGTGTGGACCTTCTGGCCCCCGATCCCAACATCGAGGGCGCGCTCATCATCAAGCCGGATCCGTTCAACGACAACGTGAATCCGCTGTACACGATGAGCACGACCCAGAACTACTACGTTCGGGGCCGTTACCTGGGCAGCGTCGACGCCCGTTGGACTCCCCGAAGCTGGTTCAACCTTCAGGCAGTCGCCTCCTTCGACCGCCTGGACTACAACTCCGAGGGCCTGCGTCCCAAGCCGATCTACTCGGCCACGTTCGTCCGGAACGAAGGCTCCCTTTCCCAGACGGCGTCCCGGAACGAGGGGATCAACGCATCCCTGACGGCCCAGTTCTCCAGGGCTTTCGGGGATCTGTCCACCTCGACACACGTGCGCTATCTGGTGGAGACCGAGGACGATCACACCGCCACGACGTCCGGCTCGGAGTTCACGGCCGCGGGTGTGTGGACGTTCAGCAACATCCCCAACGAGCAGATCTCGGCCAGCTCGAGCCTGACCTCCAGGCGGGCCGATGGGTTCTTCGTCATCACCAACATGGAATACAAGGGCCGCTACATCCTGGACGCCCTCATCCGCAACGACGGCTCCTCGCTGTTCGGCCCCGACGAGCGGCGGCACTGGTACTACCGCGGCGCCGGCGCGTACCGGGTGTCGGAGGAGGACTGGTTCAACGTTCCCGGCGTCAACGACATGAAGCTCCGGTACTCCCGGGGCACGGCGGGCACGACGCCGAGCTTCGCCGCCCAGTACGAGACCTACTCGGTCACGGCGGGGTCCATCACCCCCGTCACGCTGGGGAACCGGAACCTGAAGCCTGAGCACTCGACCGAGCAGGAGATGGGCATCGACCTGCTCCTCTTCGACCGCGTCTCCCTGGACCTGACCTACGCCATGTCCACGGTGGAGGACCAGATCCTCCAGGTCCCCTCCCTGGCTTACACGGGGTTCAGCACCCAGTGGCGGAACGCCGGGACGCTGGAGAGCAACACCTTCGAGGCCACGCTGAACGCCACGCTCTTCCGGACGCCCACGTTCAGTTGGAATACGCGGCTCCTCTTCGACCGCACCCAACAGGAGATCACGGAGTTGGACGTGCCGGCGTACCAGACGGGAACCGGCGACCAGGGTCTTACCACCAACTTCTACGTGCGCGAGGGTGAAGCCATCGGCTCCTTCTACGGCTTCCAGTTCGCCACGAAGTGCTCCCACCTGCCGGCTGGCGTGGATTGCTCCGAGTTCCAGGTGAACGACGATGGGTTCCTGGTCTGGGTAGGCGGCGCGGGCTCGTGGCAGAACGGGTGGACGACCTACACCGACGGCGATGGGAACACCCGGTACTGGTGGGGCACCACGGCTCCGTTCGCGATTCGCGGACAGGCGCTGACGTGGGGTACGCCGTTCCAGGCCGAGGGGGTCGATCGGGTCACGGGCGAGGTCACCACGTTCATGCCTCTGGGAACGACCACGCCGGACTTCAACGTCGGCTTTGCCAACACGATCACCTGGAAGAACTTCACCGTCTATTCCCTGTTCCGGGCGATCGAAGGGCTGAACGTGTACAACCAGCCCCTCCAGTGGGCGACGTTCCAGAGCTATTCCGGGATCATGGACCAGTCGGGCAAGCCCGAGAATCTGAAGAAGCCCACCGGGTACTACGATCGCCTGTACGGAGCTTCGGGGCTCGTTCCCAGCTCGGCCTTCGTGGACGACGCCAGCTTCATCAAGCTCCAGGAGCTGTCGGTCCGCTACCGGGCTGACCGCAACGCGCTTCAGCCGATCCCCTTCATGGGTCAGGTGAACGCCATGAGCCTGACGCTGACGGGTCGCAACCTGTACACCTGGACCGACTACGACGGTTACGATCCCGACGTGGGTGAGACCGGTGGGGGTCCCGGCTCAGCGGCCCTGGCCCGCCAGGATGGGTTCAACTCTCCGAACTTCCGGACGGTCACGTTCGGAGTCGAGATCATCTTCTAAGGGGGACCGAGACCATGAATAGACTAAGCAAGATCTCGGTCGCCGCCCTTGCGGCCTTCGTCGTCGCCGGATGCGTCGACCTCGAGATCATGAACCCGAACGCCGCCGATGCCGAGCGTGCCCTCAGCACGGACACCGACATCGAGGCTCTCATCGGTGGTGGGTGGAGGAGCTGGTGGAACTGTTCGAGCTCCAGCAACGGCCCCGGGCCCATCCTGATGACCATGGCTTACCAGCATTCCGCCACCGCCGCCAACTTCGGGATGGTGGAGTTCTCGGGGTGGCCGAAGACGGCGGCCCACGCCGCGCCGTCCAACGTGTACTACGGCAACAACGTCGGGTACTGCTGGACGCAACTCTACCGGGGCGTGTCCGCCGTGGTGGACGGCTTGAAGGCGCTGGAAGGGGGGGCCGTGACGCTTCCCGCTGACCGCCTCGCCCGGGTCAACGCCTTCGGCTACTTCGTGCTGGGGTTGGCCCACGGGAGCGCCGCGCTCCTGTATGACCAGGGGTATATCTACGACCCGACCATCAGCGTCGACGACGTGTCCCTCCAGCCCCACGGCGACGTCATGACGGCGGCCCTGGGTTACCTTGACCAGGCCATCGCGGCCGCCTCGGGCCAGAGCTTCACGATTCCAGGTACGTGGATGTCCCGGGACGTGAGCGCGGCGGAGCTGGCGAGGCTGGCCTACTCCTACAAGGCCCGCTTCAGGGCCAATGTGGCGCGTACTCCCACGGAGCGGGCGGCCGTGAACTGGGCGTCCGTCATCGCCGACGTGGACAAGGGCATCACCGAGACGTGGGAGGTGGACGTCAGGTCGGCCACGGGGTTCAGCTCCGGCACCCTGGTGAACATCCATCGGTACGGCGCCTGGGGCCAGCTCACCTATCAGGTCCTGGGGATGGCCGACGGGTCGGGGCAGTATCAGAAGTGGCTCGCGCTGCCCCCCGACAGTCGTCACCCGAACCTGTCGGTGGACCAGACCAGCGATCCGTTCCTCATCATCACTCCCGACACGCGCTTCCCGCAGGGCGCCGATCGTGAGACGCAGAGTGCCGCCGCGAACCGCGGCAGCCTCTTCCACATCTACACCGGGACCGGAGGATACTCGGTCGGGTGGCTCCGGCCGGACCGGGGCACGTTCCGGTGGTCGTACTACCGATACCATGCCCAGGACATGTGGCTCTCCTCCGTCACCCGGACGGATCAGCCCGAGTTCACGCTGGCCGAAGCCCGCCTCCTGAAAGCCGAGGGGCTTCTCCGGACCGGGAGTCAGGGCGGGGCCGCCGCGATCGTGAACGAGACGAGAACGGCTGCCGGACTCAACGCCACCGACGCCGCGGGCACGAACACGAGCTGCGTGCCGAAGCTCCCCTCCGGCCAGTGCGGAAGCCTCCTGGAGATGTTGAAGTGGGAGGTCCGGCTGGAGACCATGTACAAGGGGCTCAACATGGCTCCCTGGTACTTCCACGGCCGTGGGTGGGGTGACCTCGCTGAAGGAGTCGCTCTACAGCTACCGGCGCCTGGAAGAGAGCTCGAGATCCTGGGCATGCCGTCCTACACGTTCGGTGGGCCGGGTGGTGAGAGCGCGGCTCCGGTGGGGACCTACGGATACTGACGCCAACCACCTCTGAATTTCCTTTTCCTGGGCGGGGCCGGCGGCCGGAGCAGTGGCCGCCGGCCCCTTCGCCCTTCTGGAGGCTATAGTGAACGTCCGACGGACCCTGGCCGCCTTGATCCTTACCGGCCTTCTCGTGGGGGCAGCGGCCTGCGCTTCAACCAAGGGGACGGCTACCCGCGGGGACCCCAACGTCCTCACGCCCGAGGAAATCGCGGGAACACCGGTGTCCAACCTCTACGAGGCCGTGGAGCGGCTTCGACCCCGATGGCTCCTCATCCGCTCCGCGCGGAGCCTGAACATGCCGACGCAGGTCGTGGTGTTTCTCAACGCATCGTATCTCGGAAGCCCGGATGCGCTACGGCAGCTCGGCTTCGATGGGTTGGTCCGGCTCCGCTACATGGACAGCGCCAGGGCCTCGGCCCTCTACTCGGTTCCGTCCGGAGTCGCCATCGAGGGCGCGATCATCGTCGAAGTGGGACGGGATGACTGAGGATCGGCGCGCCGATTCGGACTCCACCTCAAACCAGCTCGCGGCCCCGCCTGGTCCACAGCGCGACGACTCCACAACGAGCGTCCGGGGTGATGAACTCCGGTGGGAGGGTACTCATCCCCCGGTAGATCTCGATCCCCTCCAGGTCGGTGGGGTGGGCGAGGTCGTCCAGGGGCACGGCTCCCCCCCGGGAGGCCAGGATGCCGTCAACGAAGACCTGCACCGCGCAACGCCCTCCTCCGGACGCGAGGGCGGTCCTGCCGAAGGTGACGATCCTCGCCTGAGCCGAATAGCCGGGGGCGCCTTCCAGTCGCAACCCCGGAAGGTCCGCCAGGAGGTCCGTGACGCGCGAAGGGTGCCGCTCTTCGATCTCCGCGCGGTCGAGGAAGAACCCCCCCACGGCGCTCTCCATGCGGCGATAAAAGCCGGACAGCACCGGCACCGATGTCCTCGTCGTCGCCAGGACCTCCAGAGGAGCCAGGGGGATGGCGTCGGGCTGGAGGCGAACCACGACGTCCAGCACCTCGCCGGAATCGATCCACCAGACGGGCGTGGTCGTCTGGACGTACGAGAGCTGTGTCACCCGCAGCCGGAATGCGCCCAGAGGGAGCCGGGCAAGGACGAAGTGCCCCGTCTCGTCGGTCGAGGTCGTGGCTCGTACCCGCCGGGAGTCATCCAGGAACTCCACCCGCGCGCCGGAGAGTCCAGTGCCGTTGACCTCGTCCACGGTCCGACCCCGGATCGTGCCGTGCAGGGGGCTCGCCTGGGCCGAGACCGAGCCGGCTTGAACGCTGGCGAGCGCGAGGAGCCAGATTCCCGCGGGTGCTCGAATTCGCATGTGGATGGAATCCTCCGTCCCTGTCTGACCGCTACGCCTTGGAGGTGAGTATGCGTGCCGCTTCAATTGTACGTCGCAGGTTGGCATTCGTGGCACTTTTTTTCTTCGGGCTCCTCCATGGTGAGGAGGTCGTGGGCCAGACCGCCCCTCGCCGGGACTTCGAGCACGGGATGCGGAGCGGCATCGGTTACACCGCTGTGATCCCCGACGTCATGGCGGGGATCGGCGCCTGGCACGTCGTCGGGTCCGGGAGGTTCGGGGTCTTCGCCGACGCCAAGATGTCGTACCCCGATCTGGGAAACGACAGCGACTACTGCCCGGCCGTGATCCTCCCGTGCACCGTGGAGGACATCGAGGCCGAGGGGATCCACCTCGAGCTCCGGGACGTGGACCAGTTCGCGATCTTCAACGTGGGCGCCATGATCGTCGTGGGCCCGGAGATCTCCTTCCTGGTGGGGGCGGGACCGGTCCGACACTCCCGCTTCCGGGAGTACGCCGACATCGTCAATGACCTCGACCTCCTCATTACGGACGACGGTACGTTCTGGGTGCCTCGCGAGCCGGCCTCCGAGTGGGGTGCCCAGGCCGTCGTGGGCGCCCTGATGCGCCTGGGTGGCCGAGTGGTCATCCGCTTCGGGTACGAGACCTCGCCGGGTGGGATCTCTGTGGGAGGGTACTGGGCGTTCTCGGGCTGACCGGCGGTGCTCAAGCCTCGGCGGCTACGCGGGCAACACGACGCTCAACGCCAGCGGCTCCGCCTTTCCTCGTAGCGGGATCTCGCCGATAGGCAGCGCATGGAACGCATCCCCGATCCCCATACGCTCCAACAGGTCGGACGACACCAGCAGATCGACCCGGTGGCGGTTGCACTCCGCCTGGATGCGAGCGGTCGTATTGAGGACATCGCCCGAGTAGACGATGTCCTTCTTGAGGACCCCGATCTCTCCGACCGTCGCCGGACCGAGGTGAACACCGGCCTTGAACGCGGGTGCCACGCCGAATCGGTCGAGGTAGTCCGCTCGCTTCGCGTTGATCGTTTCGTCGATCCGGTAGAAGCAGCGGATGCAGTTGTCGTCCGAAAGGCCCCGCCTCGGGGACCAACTGATGACGACCTCGTCGCCCACGTACTGGTAGATCTCGCCCCTGCACTCCGTGACGGGCCAGGTCATGTCCTGGTAGAGCTCCCGCAGAAGCTCGAAGAAGCGCCGATGCCCGAGCCGTTCGGCGATCGACGTCGATGACCTGAGGTCGAGGAACATGAAGATCCGCTCCTCTTCCCGGGGGTGGTAGTACCTCCCGGTGATCAGCTTCCACAGCACGCCGGGTCCGAACTTGTCGTTCACCTGCAGCATGAACTGGGTGCCGCACACGAGCACACCCCAGATCGGGATGCTGACGATGAACGACGGCGTGTTGAGGTTCACGACGACGTTGCGCCACCCCGCGGCGAGAGACGCCCCGGCGTCCACCTGAAGCGCGTTGTACGCGAACGCCATGGTGAAGAGGAGGACGACGGCCGCCCCGACGTAGATCGCGACGAAGAGCAGGCCCGAGCGGACGATGTCCGACATGAAGCTCTTGTGGCGGCGTCCGGAGTTGAGCTTGTACACGAGCAGATAGCCGCCCAGCAGTCCGCCGATCAGACCCAGCACAAGCGTACCGGCGAAGTCGGGCAGGAACGCATAGGAGCCCTCGAGCTTGCCCATGCGGATGAGGTCGCCGATGAGCAGGTACATGTTCACGTACGCCCCCAGCAACACCAGCGTCCAGCAGCCGGCGATGACCAGCACCGTACCGGTTCGGGGGGACCATCGCACGGCGTGCGACATGAGGGCGATCTCCGGGAGGGTGGTCGAACCGAGCGCGTCGAGCCCCGCTCAGTGCTCCTTCGTCGAGTCCGGCTGGAGGTCCCGAAGGCTGTCCTCGAGCTTCATGTACCAGGGATCCGCGACGCTGTCGCGATCGAAGTACAGGATGAGATCCCGCTCCTCGATGCGGCCGTCCAGCAGGAACCTCACCTTCACGCGCGACTTCACGCGGGCCCTGAGCCCGCTCGAATCCAGCTCGGCGAAGACGATGTCGTAGTCCATGATGTCCAGGGCCTCCGGCTTGACCGCGAAGAGGCGCTGGATGAGGAACGGGATGTCCACGCTGCTCCGGACGTCGGGCGCGTGGTAGCTCGCGGCGCTGATGAAGTCCTTGAACTGGATGTCCTCCAGGAACGCGAGCGCCGTGCGCCGGAGATCGCCGCGGTCGCCGCCGAGCGCCAGGCCCAGGGCCCAGAACGCTCCTCCGGAGAGGTGCGCCACGCCCAGATAGCCTCCGAGGACCACGCCCAGGACCAGCAGCACCTTCAAGACCCTCTTCATGTCACGACCTCGCGCCTCGGAAGCAGTGCGGCGGTTGCGGCGCCGACCAACGCCGCGGCCATGGCGAACAGGACGACCAGAAACAGCGCCACCAGGTGCCAGCGAGGCTCCAGGGACGCGCTCTCCTCGAACACGCGGAAGGCCCAGTGGACGGGCATCGCCTTTTCCACGCCCGCGACGACGTCGCTTTGGAGAGTATCGGGCATCGCCAGCTCGGAGAACAGGATCTGGGGGAGGAGGAGAAGGGGCACGGCGAACACCGCGCGCTCCTGAGTCGTCGACAATGCGCTGATCAGGAGGCCGAGCCCGGTGCCCGCCACGGAGGCGCCGAAGAGGGCCATCAGCTCCGGGCCCATGGGGCCTCGGAGCTGGAGGTGCCACTCCACCGTCCCCTGGAGCAGCACGACCTGCGCCGCGCCCACGGCGGCCAACACCCAGACCTTGGAGATGACGTAGTCCACGGGGCGGAGGCCGAAGAGGCGCTCCCGCTCGAGGATGGCCCTCTCCTTCACGATCTCACGGCAGGCGTTGATGCACCCGAACCAGACGGCCGCCAGGCAGAGAACGAAGTAGAGGGAGGGCGTGTCCTGCTCCACGGAGCCCCACACCACGGCGCACAGCCAGCCGATGAGGGGCGCCTGCGCCAGAAGCAGAAGCAGGCCGCCCGCGTCCCCCACAAGGCAATCCAGGTAGCGGGCAGCCAGGATGCGAGACGGCCGGCGGGGCGCGCTCACGGCGCCGGGCTCGCGCGGCGGAGGAACGTCCGCTGGTCCGGATCGGCGCTCGCGGCGAGCCGCCAGGCCGCCGGGGCCTGCTTGTCGAGCTGGCCGAATAGGGCGGCATAGCGGTCCACCCGGAAGTACGACAGCGCTTCGCGCGGCGGGCCGAAGAAGGCGACGTGCCCTCTCACCAGGACGCAGAGCGCGTGGGCCCGTTCGATGCTCTCCATGGCGTGCGTGGACACGAGCACGACGCGGCCGGCTCCCGCGACGTCGGACAGGAGCGCCATGGTGCGCGCTTCCAGACCGGGATCCAGGCCCGAGGTCGGCTCGTCGAGGATGAGCAACGGCGGGCGGGTCAGAAGCTCGAGCGCCACGGACACACGCTTCCGCTGGCCCCCCGAAAGCCGGCGAATGCGAACGGCGGCGCGGTCGCCGAGGCCCACCTGGTCCAACACCTCCGCGATCCGGGACTCCCGGGCCTCCGCGCTCGTCGCCGGCATGCGCAGCTCGGCCGCGTAGGCGAGCTCACTCCTCACCGTGAGCCCCCGGTGGAGCGCGTCGTCCTGGGGTACGTAGCCCACCGGTCCCAGGTCGGAGACGGGCAGCGACCCCATCGTCACGCTCCCCTCATCGGCATCCCACAAGCCCAGGAGCACCCTGATGAGGCTGCTCTTGCCCGACCCGGACGGACCGATGAGCACGCACATCTCCCCGGCGTGGAGCGTCAACTCCACCATGCTCAGGATCCGGGTGCCGCCGCGTGACACACCGACGTTGTCCACGCGTAGGGGACCGTGGGGAAGGCTCTTCGTCGAGGTCACGCGGGGTGGCTCCGGCTGCGGTCGGGACGCCGACGGCTCATCGCGGCCGGCGTCCGGATGCCACGATGGGCCGGAGGGTGACGGGTTGGCAAGCGGGACGGGACGTTGGAGATTGCGAGGATCCAGGCACCTGACGAATGAGGCGCATGAGGCATCGTGGAGCCAATGTCTTCTTCTGAGACCATTCCGTGTCCCTTCTGCGAGGCCGAGATCGGGGCACAGGCCAAGAAGTGCCGGCACTGTGGGGAATGGGTGGCCAGGTCGTGCGAGGGATGCGGCACCCCGCTACGTGGGGAGTGGGCGGCACGCGGCCTGTGCACCGAGTGCCAGACGAAGCGGAATACGGCCGTCGTGCCCAGGGTCACCGGCTCCCTGGTCCAGCCGCGCAGCCGCGGCGTCGCAATCGCCAGCGCCCTGCTCCTGGGCGGGCTCGGGATCCACAAGTTCTATCTCGGCAAGCCCGGATTCGGCCTGGCGTATCTGATCTTCTGCTGGACCTTCATCCCAACGCTGATCAGCCTGTGCGAGGGCATCCAATACGCTTTGATGGATGAAGCCGAGTTCCAGCGCCGGTACTCGGGCGCAGTGGTCGCGCTCCGTCCGGCGGGCTTGCCGGACTGACGACGCCGCGCGTCCGTCCCGCCGCTAGGCCCCCGTCTCCGCCTCGAGGGCGGACACGACCGCTTCGATCTCGGCCCCCACGTCCGCCAACGCCACGATTCGCCGCTCCGAGTCGCGGCGCAGCTTCAGCTCGACCCCGCCCTTTTCCAGGGACCGCCCGCTCACCGTGAGGCGGATGGGCACGCCCAGCAGGTCGGCGTCCTTGAACTTGACGCCCGCCGACTCGTTCCGGTCGTCCCACAGCACGTCCCAGCCACCGTCCGCCAGGGACGCATACAGGCGCTCCGCCTCGGCGTCGCCCCCGGCCAGCGACACGATGTGGACCTGGTAGGGCGCCACCGCCATCGGCCACACCAGGCCGTCCTCGTCGTGGTGCTCCTCCGCGATGCAGGCCAGCAGGCGGCCGGAGCCGATGCCGTACGAGCCCATCCACACCGGCCGCTCGCGACCGTCGGCGTCGAGGTAGCGGCAGCCCAGCGCCTCGGTGTAGCGCGTGCCCAGCTTGAAGATGTTGCCCACCTCGACACCACGCCGGGTGTGGAGCGGCTCGCCGCAATCGGGACACCCCAGCCCCTCGTCGGCCGCCACGAGGTCCGTCACCAGGTCGGCCCCGAAGTCCCGCCCGAAGTTGACGTGGAGCAGGTGCCAGCCCTCCTCGTTGGCGCCCGCCACCAGGTTGGGCGAGTCCTTCACGAGGTCGTCCACCACCACCGTCACCCCCTCGATGCCCACGGGTGAGGCATAGCCCGGGACCGCGCCCGCGGCCCTGATCTCCTCGTCCGTCGCGGGGCGGAGGTCGCGGGCGCCCACCGCGTTGCGCAGCTTCGTCTCCGACAGCTCCATGTCGCCCCGGACCACGGCGAAGACCAGGCGGTCGGACTCCGCGTCGTCCTCGACGATCGTCGCGACCTGGAAGACGGCCTTGGCCGTGCGCGACGACGGGACGCCGAGAAAGTCCGCGAGGCTAGCGATGGTGGTCACGCCCGGCGTCTCCACGCGCTCCAGCGGCCGCGCGTCCTCCGCCTCGGCCGTGGGCTTCCGGAAGGTCGCCACCTGCCGGTTGGCCCGATGGCCGCAGGCGTCGCACAGCAGCAGCGTATCCTCTCCGGCCGGGGTCAGGTACATGAACTCGTGGGAGGCACTGCCGCCCATCATCCCCACGTCGGCCAGCACGTCCACCACGGGCAGGCCGCAGCGGCGGAAGATGCGGTGGTAGGCGCGGTGGTGCGCGTCGTACTGACGGTCCAGTCCGGCCGCGTCCGCGTCCAGCGAGTACGAGTCCTTCATCACGAACTCCCGCACCCTGATCAGGCCGGCTCGGGGCCGCGGATCGTCGCGCCACTTGGTCTGGAGGTGGTAGAGGAGCTGAGGGAGCTGTCGGTAGGATTGGATCACGTCGCGGGCGAGCGTGGCCACCACCTCCTCGTGGGTCATGGCCAGGACCATGTCGCGGCCGCCCCGGTCCTGGAATCGGCCCATCTCCTCGCCGATCTGATGGTAGCGCCCGGTCTCCTTCCAGACGTCCGCCGGGTTCACGACGGGCATGGACAGCTCCTGCCCGCCGATCCTGTCCATCTCCTGCCGCAGAATGGCCTCGACGCGGTCGGACACCTGGCGCCCCAGGGGCAGCAACGTGAAGATGCCCGCGCCGAGCTGGTGGATGTACCCGGCCCGCAGGAGCAGGCGATGGCTGGCCATCTCGGCGCCCGACGGCGCGTCCCGCAGGGTGCGGGCGAAGAGTTGGCTCATGCGCATCAGCCGGACTCCTCTTCGTTGGCCCCACGGCGCGCGCGGCATCCGTGCGTCGCAAGGTGGTTCATGGGTATCTTCCGCGAGGAAGGGCAGGCCGGCCTACGGAAGCGAAGCGGATGGTCCATGTCAAGCGGGAGGGGTGGGGCGGCGCATGGAGGTCGATTCAAACCGGAGCCCACGGGATGAATGGTAAAGCCGACGAGACGCTCCCCCGGTCGCATCGACGGCAGGCGTGGCGGGAGGTCGCGCGCCGGGTGGGCGGGCGGTTCGAGGAGGGCGAGCGGGACGGCCAGGACCGCGTGTCGCTGGAGCACGGCCCGTGGACCGTTACGCTGGACACCTACACGGTCCACACGGGCCAGGTGAGCGTGACCTACACGCGGGTGCGGGCCTTCTTCATCGGACGGGGGGACTTCAAGCTGGTCGTCCGGAAGCGCCGCGTCTTCGACCGGCTTCTGGAGGCCCTGGGGTTCGGAGGGGTCCCGCCGGGGGACCGTGAGATCACCCGACGGTGGGTCATCAAGGGCAAGCCCGCGTCCCGGCTCCGCTCCCTCCTGACCCAGGAGCTCATCGCGACGCTCCTCGTCCAGCCGGCCCTGCGACTCGACGTGAAGCGGGCTCCGCGGAAGCAGCGGAAGACCATGGGCGCCGAAGCGCGCGTCGCGACCGCTCAAACGACGGGCGTCATCGTGGACCCCGAGCGTCTGGCGGGGCTGTTCGCGGTGGTCACTCAGACCCTGGACTCCCTGCGGAGGATCGGAATGGCGACATGAGGATAGTCATCGTCGGAGCGGGTGGTGCCGGAGGGTACTTCGGGGCTCGCTGGGCGCAGGCGGGCCTGGACGTGACCTTGGTCGCCCGGGGAGGTCATGTCGCGGCCATCCAGGCTTCGGGCCTTCGGATCGAGAGCCCTCTCGGCAGCGCGACCGTCCGGGTCCGGGCCGTCCAGGCGGGCGAGGCCGTCGAGCCCGCCGACGTCATCGTCGTGGCCACCAAGTGCTGGCAGCTCGAAGGCGCCATCGAGACGCTGGGACCGTTGCTCCATGGCTCCACCATGGTCTTCGGGATTCAGAACGGGGTCGAAGCCGCGGAGGTCCTGGCGCGTTCCGTGGACCCGTCGAACGTGCTCGGCGGGACCTGCCGCATCATCAGCTACGTGCACGAGCCGGGGGTCGTCCGGCACCTGGGCATCGAGCCGGTCGTGGCCTTTGGCGAGCTGTCCGGCGGAGTGTCGCCGCGAGCCGCCGACCTCGAAAGCGCTCTCGATCTCGGCGCGACCGTGAAGGCGACCGCCTCCGGCGATATCGTGGCCGAGATCTGGAAGAAGTTCCTGTTCTTCGCGCCGGTCAGCGGCGTCGGGTCGGTGGCGCGCGCCCCCATCGGCGTGCTGCGGGCGCAGCCGGAAACCCACCGCCTCCTGACGTCCGCTGTCCGGGAGGTCCATGCGGTGGCCCTCGCCGCGGGAGTCGACCTCCCGCCGGGGAGCGTGGAGGACACGCTGGCGTTCATCGACTCGATTCCCGCCGCTGGAACCAGCTCGCTGCAGCGTGACTTCGAGGACGGCCGGCGAACGGAGCTGGAGGCTCTGGCGGGCGCGGTCCGGCGGATCGGCGAGCGGTACCGGGTTCCGACGCCCGTGCACGACTTCGTCTATGCCGCTCTGCTTCCGCTCGAACGGAGGGCGCACGGCGCCGTCGAGTGGTGATCGGGGGGCTCCAGGTCCGGGGCCGCCGAGCTGACCGGGCCGGACATCACCCCATCAACAGGGTATAGACGAGCCCGCACACGGCCGAAGCGGCGAGCGTCGGCACCATGCCGACCCGGAAGCGCAGCATGGCCGCTGCCGCGCCCACGGCGAGGGCCGCCGCCGCCCAATCGACCGTGCCCCAATTCGGCATCAGGACGCGGAGCGGCCCGAAGCTCAATGGCGTGAGCTCGGCGAACACCGTGTGGAGGGAGAACCACACGGCCAGGTTGAGGATGACGCCGACCACCGCCGCCGTGATCGCGGACAGGGCGGCCGAGAGGTTCCGCCGCCCGCGCAGGCGCTCCGAGAACGGCGCCCCCAGCAGCACGAACAGGAAGCACGGCACGAACGTCACCCACGCGGTCACGAGGGAGCCCAGGGCCCCGGCGGCGAGCGGCGACATCCCCCCCGGGTGCCGATATGCCCCCATGAACCCCACGAACTGAACCACCTGGATGAGAGGCCCGGGCGTCGTCTCCGCCATGCCGAGGCCATCGAGCATCTCCCCGGGAGCGAGCCACTGGTAGACCTCAACCGCCTGCTGGGCGATGTACGCCAGCACGGCGTAGGCGCCACCAAACGTCACCACCGCGGCTTTGCTGAAGAAGATCGCTTCGTCCACGAAGACGCTGCCGCGCCCGAAGACCGCTACGAGGATCGCGATAGGCACGAACCAGAGAGCGAGCCAGATCCCGGCAGTGCGCACCACGAACCCGAGGGAGGGTGCGGCGATCGAGGAGGCCTCTGGCTCGCGCTCGGCGTGGCGCCTCGACGCGTCGGAGGGCGACATCCGGCTTCCCGCGTATCCCAGGAGCCCGGCGGCCAGGACGATGAGCGGGAACGGGACGTTCAGGAAGAAGATGGCTACGAACGCCCCGGCGGCGAGGAGCGCCTGGAGCCGCCCGACCAAGGTCCGCCGACCGATGCGGAGGAGGGCCTCCAGGACGACGGCCATGACCGCGGGTTTGAGCCCGAAGAACACGCCCTGCACCAGCGTCGTGTCGCGGAACTCGGCATACAGCACGCTGAGCACGAACAGCGAGACCAGGCCCGGGATGATGAACAGGGTGCCCGCCACGAGCCCGCCCCGCGTCCCGTGGAGCATCCAGCCCAGATACGTCGCCAACTGCTGGGCTTCCGGGCCGGGCAGGAGCATGCAGTAGCTCATGGCGTGGAGGAACCGCTTCTCCTCCACCCACTTGCGCTCCTCGACGAGGAGCCGGTGCATCACGCCGATCTGTCCGGCGGGCCCGCCGAAGCTCAGCAGGGCCACCTTGATCCAGGTGGGAAGCGCCTCGGAGAGCGGCACCTGAGGCACGCGGTCCCCCGGCGCGGCGGCGTCGTCGGGCACGACCGGGTACGCTATCCGGCCAACACGATCGCGAGTCCCCGCCCGGACTCGACCGCCCGCTCGAAGACGACCGCGGCGGCGGCCACGTCCTGAAGCGCCGTGCCGGTGCTGTCGAACAGCACGACCTCCTCGGCGGACGACCTCCCCGGCCTGGCGCCGATCACGATCTCGCCCAGGTTCGCGTGAACCACGTCCCGGCCGACGACGCCGGCGGCGATGGCATGGTGCAGGTCGCCGAAGGTGGCGCACTGGTCGATCGAGTCGGTCACCACGGTCGCGCTCCGGAACAGCTCCGGATGAATCTCGTGCTTCTCCGGATGGTCGGCGCCCACGGCGGCGACGAACGCCCCGGGCGGGACGTCGTCCGGTCCGAGCAGCGGGCGCTTCGAAGGCGTGCACGTCACGATGACGTCGCTCCTGAGGGTGGCGGTGCGCAGGTGGTCGGCGACAGTCACCGGCACTCCGAGCGCCTCCGTCATCTCCACCGCGAACGCCCGGGCCACAGCCTCGTCAGCGTCGAACGCGAAGATCCGCTCGATCGGCAGGACCCGCGTCAGCGACCGCGTCTGGACGCGGCCCTGGATGCCGCATCCCACGACCGTGGCGGTGGCGCTGTCCGGCCGCGCCAGGTACTTCGCGGCGACGCCCGTGGCCGCCCCCGTGCGCAGCGTGGTCACCTCCATGGAGTCCAGCAACGCGAGAGGGCGGCCGTCGCCGGCGTCGCTCAGGACGATCACGCCCTGGATGGTCGGGAGGCCCCAGGTCGTCGGATTCCCGGGAAAGTTCCCGTTCGTCTTGGCCGCGAAATAGAAGCGGCCCAGCCGCGCGGCGGCCGCCTTCACGTGAAAGCCGCCGCCCTCCGTGTGCAGGCCCACCGCGACGGGCGCGGACGCCTCCCCGCGGGCGTGGAGCGCCAGGACGTGCTCGACGGCCTCGATGCAGATCTCCAGGGGAAGCAATTCCCGGACATCCCCTTCCGTCAGGACCAGCGTCGACCGATCCAACCCTCCATCTCCTCCGCTCACGGCGCCTCCCGGCTGTGCCCACGGCTGCTAGAGAGGCACCATGATACAATTGCGATAGCATCGCGACAAGTGAATCCAGAAACATGGCTTTGTTCCAGGGCTCCGCGAGGCGGTACAGTTGTACCAAACTTCCTACTCGGCTCGGCTACGCGCTCCCCTCCGGATCGTCGTCCAGGTCGATGATCTGGATCCAGGGAAAGCGGCTGAAGTCCCGGTCCCGCGTCAGGATCTGCGCCACTCCGTGCTCCCGGCACACCGCGGCGATCTGGGCGTCGAAGGCCAGGTTCCCCGTGGCCCGCCCCACACGGACCGCTTCGGCAAGCAAACGGGGGAACCGCCGATCCGGGCTCAGGATCCGAACGCCCGGAGAGGCGGCCAGGGCGTCCAGCGCCGCGAGGGCATCCTCCAGCGGCGTGGGAGGATCGAAGATCCGAGGGTGGGTCACCACCCGGATGAACTCTCCCAGGGTGAACACCGGCAGGGCCCACGGCACGTCCCTCGACGCCAGACGGCGCAACCACGCCAGGGCCCGTGGATGTTCGGGGAACTCCTCTCGGTGGGCGTAGATCAGGATGTTCGTGTCCAGCGCGATCAACGCCGCCCCTCCATGAGGTCCAGCAGCGAATCCCGGTCGGCGATGTCCACCCCCGGACGGACTCTCCCCCGAAAGGTCACCCACCGGAACTCACGTTCGGGCTCCTGCCCTGGGGTGCGCGCCAACATCTCCCGGAGGGCCTCCTCCACCAGCTCGGTCATGGTGCGGCTCGACTCGGCGGCGCGACGCTTCAGGGTCCGCATGAGCTCGTCGTCCAGATTCAGCGTGGTTCTCATACAGAATAGCATACTATAAACCCAGATATCTGCAAGGCGACGTTGGGGAGCGTTGACGAAGGCTGCTCTGTCTCACGGTTCCGCGAGGCGGTACAGTTGTACCATGAAGGCATCAACTGAGGACCTCTCCACTTCCGGGGAGGTGGGTGAGGGTAGCATTGAAGCCCGGCGGTGGCTTCTGCTGACGCATCACCTCCCTCCCGAACCCGCCTACTTCCGCGTGAAGGTCCGGCGGCGGCTGGAGCGCATCGGCGCCGTGGCCCTCAAGAACTCCGTGTACGTGCTCCCCAACACGGGCGACGCCCTCGAGGACTTTCACTGGCTGTTCCAGGAGATCGAGCGGGAGGGGGGAGTGGCCGCGCTCGCGGAGGCATCCTTCGTCGACGGCGCGACCGACGCCCGCGTGATCGAGCGGTTTCAGGAAGCGCGCGACGCCGACTACGCGGAGGTGGCCGCGTCGGCCCGCCACCTGGTGGACGAGGTGGAACGGGGCGGGTCCGCCGAGCACGGAGCGGCCGGGGTGGAGGCCAGGCTGGAGCGACTGGTGAAGCGGCTGGAGGAAGTGGTCGGCGTGGACTTCTTCGGGGCGCGGGGGCGCGCCGCCGCCGCGCACGCGGTGCGCCAGGCGCGGGCGGCGTTCGCGGGCGAGGGGGAGGAGAAGGGCTCCGGCGCGCCGTTACGCCCGGATGTCGGCACGGGCCGAACCTGGGTCACCAGGGCGGACGTCCGGGTGGATCGGATCGCCAGCGCGTGGCTGATCCGGCGGTTCATCGATCCGGACGCCCGGTTCCGGTTCGCGCCGGCACGAGGGTACTCGCCGACCGACGGGGAGCTCCGCTTCGACATGTTCGAAGGCGAGTTCACCCACGTGGGGGACTCGTGCACTTTCGAGACGCTGTTGGCCCGCTTCGACCTGGACGATCCCGCCCTGACGGCCATGGCCGAGCTCGTTCACGACATCGATTGCAAGGACGACAAGTTCGGACGGCCCGAGTTGGCCGGCGTCGCGTCCGTCATCGACGGCGTCGTGCGCAAGCACCAGGACGACGGGGTCCGCCTCGACCGTGGCGCCGAGCTGCTGGACGAGCTGCACGCGCACTTCGCCTCGCTCACGGGCCTTACGGGCCTCGCGGATCCTTGAGAGTCATCGAGCTCGACGCTCAGTCCCGATCCCGATCCCGATCCCCTTCCCCTTTCACTTCTCCGGCCCCGGACTCCTCGCTTCCGCCGGACGCCGCGCCGCGATCCTCGGCCGCGGGCGGTTCGCCCGGGGTCACGCTCCCGTCCTTCTCGCCTCCCGCCTCCGCCTCCCTCCGGTACCGCAGCAGAGACGACCGGGTGCTCCGACGACTGTCGTGCGAGCGCTGGTAGAGGTACTTGGCGTCCGACTCCTTCATTCCGTGCACCTCGATGTGGTCCGCCACGTTCTGGAGATCGGCGATCTCCTCCCTGACCTCCGCGTCGTCGAGGCCCGCGGCCTGAAGCTGATGGGAGGCCAGCCGCAGGTGGGACACGGCGTCGGCGAGGTCGCCCCGCTCCCTGGCCTCCAGCGCCTTCTCCCGCGCGTCAGCGGCCACGATGAAGATCATCTCCTTGCGCACCTCGGGGTCGGCCCGCCCGCCTGCCGCGGCCGTAAGCGTCACGGGAATGTCGATCTGCTGACGCTCCACTCCCCCGTCCTCCGTCAGGACGTGGGCGGTGACGCCGAAGCGCGCCACCTCGGCGACCCGCCCTTCCTCCCCTTCCTCGAATACCTCGGGCTGGATCAGGAACTCGGCGAGGATGCGCCGGGGCTCCCGGGGGTAGAGGTCGCCAACGGAAAGCACCAGCGTCTGGCCCTCTTCCCGGGACGGATACGTGTGCAGCACTCTGAGAAAGTCGGCGTCGCGGCCCGGCGTCACCCGCACCGTCAGGTTCTGGGCCGACAGCGTCAGCATGCCCTCCAGCTCCTGGGCGAAGATCCCGCCGGCCTGGTCCGGACGCTCGATGTAGTACGTGTTGCCCCCGCCAGCGTCAGCCATCGACGTGAGCAGCTTCTCGTCGTAGCCCTCGCCCAGCCCCACCGTCGTCGTCGTGATGCCCTCCCGGAAGGCCCGCAAGCACATGCCCGTGAGCTGTGCCGGATCCGTGATGCCCAGGTTGGCCAGTCCGTCGGTGAGAAGGACGACCCGGTTGACCCCACCGTCCGCCAGGTTCTCCGCGACGAAGTCCCGCCCCTGGAGCCAGCCTCCGCTCAGGTTCGTGGTCGACCCCCCTCGGAGGGAGCCGATCCGGCGGAGCAGATCATCCTGCCGGTCGCCCGTGGCGGGAGGAGCGATGACCCGAACCGCGTTGTCGTACGCCACGACGCTCACCAGGTCGTCCGGGCTCAGGCGCCGCACCAGCATACACGCCGCGTCCCGCGCCGCCTCCAGCTTCTCCCCCTCCATCGACCCCGAGCGGTCCAACACCAGCGAGATATTCAGCGGAACCCGCCCCTCTCGCCCATACACCTCCCCCTCGCAGTTGAGCAGGCACCGCACCATGTACCCGCCATCAGCGATAGGCTCGACATCGAGCATGACCGCGGTCTTCATCGGGATCGGTCCGTCCAGGTATCGGTTGAGATTCGCCGAGATTCGTTGAGAATCCCACCTCGATTGTGCGTAGGGAGACGCCCAGCGGCAATAGGGGAGGGCCCTACGCGGGCGGGCCCGGTGTGTAGGGCGGCGAACCGCCTTCGCTGACGCGGGGGAGGTCTGGCGAGGGGGTGTGGTGAGGCGCCGAGCGGGGCCGGTGGGCGGGTGTGCGAGGGGTGGGGGGACGTACTTGCCGCTTTCGGCTCGGTTGCGCATGATAGTCTATGAAAGACCGCTATTTGGAGGTGACGTTTCGGGAAGGAAAGCCTCTCGCAGCGTACCTTCATTTGCCCAGGACATCGGGAGAGAAGAGCGCTCGCAGCGAAAAGGCTGGGAAAGGCATGATCGCTGACTTCAGTGCGGGCGGAGCGATGATCGGGCTTGAGATCACAGCGCCGAGCCTGATCACCGTTGAGGACATCAACGCGGTGCTCGAGCGATTCGGTCAACCCGCGCTCGCCTCGGAGGAGCTGTCCCCTCTCGCGGCCTAGAGTTGAGTTATAGTTGAGTTGGGGTAGGCTGAATAGGAGTACCATCGACCCAATGCGAGTCGCCGCTCTCTACGACATTCACGGGAACCTCCCCGCACTGGAGGCAGTCCTCGACGAAGTGCGCACAGAGGGCGTTGACCAGGTCGTGGTCGGCGGGGACGTCCTGCCGGGTCCGCTGGGCGGAGAGGCATTGGACCT
>DASWKP010000055.1:0-6237 GCA_036396575.1 Longimicrobiales bacterium
CCTGGCCTCCGCGTGCTCCACGATGTTCGACATCACCGCCACCTCCTCAGCCAGGCGCTCCCGTCCCGGCGGGGTCAGCGCATAGTAGCGGCGCTGATCCTCATGGGGCTCGTCCGCGCCGGGTGGGGCGGGCGCCTCGGCGATGAGGCCCGCGTCCTCCAGCCGGCCCAGGGCGTAGTAGAGCGAGCTGGGTCCGAGCCGGACCCCACCCCCGCTACGCTGCTCGATCTCACTCAGGAGGGCGTACCCGTGTCGGCTGCCGTCGGTCAGGCACAGCAGCACGTGGAAGAAGGCGGGGGTCATCCGGATTCTGCCAGCCATGGCGATGCGTCTCCTCGGGACCCGCGGGGCCCTACAGAAAATGGAATATCCAGTTTCTGGAATATGCAGGGCACGTCGAATATGTCAAGAGCTGGAATATCGCTGTCAGGCCCCTGCCGCGCCCGCCAGATCCTCCTCCAGCTCCTCCTCCAGGAGCTGGCGCCGGAGGAGGCGGGCGTAGGTGCCTCCCACCGCGAGGAGCTCGGCGTGCGTGCCCCGCTCCACGATGCGGCCGTCGTCCACCACGAGGATCTGGTCCGCGTGCATGACGGCCGACACCCGGTGGCTGATGATGAACGACGTGCGGCCCTTCATCACCCCTCGCAGATCCTCGAGGATCCTCGACTCCGTGTGCGTGTCCACCGCGCTCAGCGCGTCGTCCAGGATGAGGATCACCGGGCTGCGCACGACGGCCCGGGCCAGGGCCGTGCGCTGCTTCTGCCCCCCGGAGAGGTTGATGCCCCGCTCCCCGAGAAGCGTGCCGTAGCCGCGGGGGAGACCCTCCACGGTGTCGTGGAGCTGGGCGATGGTGGCGGCGTCCACCACTTCACGATCGGGCTCGACGTCCGTCAGGAGTTCGGCGGTCCTGGCCGATTCTCGCTCCCAGTCGGGCATCCCCAGGCCGATGTTGTTCAGGATGCTGTCGCTGAACAGAAACGAATCCTGCGGTACGGCGCCGACGATCCGCCTCAGTTCCAGGGGATCGTGGCGCGCCAGGGACACGCCATCCAACAGGATCTCACCCTCCGTGGGGTCGTGCATGCGAGGAATCAGCGAGACGAGGGTGCTCTTGCCCGCGCCGGTGGGTCCGACGACCGCCACGGTCTCACCGGGAGCGGCCCGGAAGCTCACGTCCTCCAGCACCAGGCGCCGCGTGCCGGGATACCGGAAGGAGACCGCCCGGAACTCGATGGCGCCCAGAACGCCCTCCACGGGGGCCGGGGGATCGGCGACCTGAAGCGCCGGCTCCTTTCGCAGGACCTCGTTCAGGCGTCCCATGGACGCTTCGCCCCGCTGGAAGAGGTTCACCACCCACCCCAACGCGATCATGGGCCAGATGAGGAAGGCCAGGTAGAGGAAGAAGGCCACGTAGTCGCCGGGCGTGATGCGTCCGGCCACCACCTCCAGGCCTCCCAGCCAGAGCACCGCGATCGTGGCGATCCCGGTGATGAGGCCCAGGATCGGGTGGAACAGCCCTGAGGCACGGGCCAGCAGCATGTTCCTCTCCCGGTACTCGGCGTTGAGGGCGTCGAACTGTCGGGCCTGTTCAGCCTCCTGGCCGTAGGCCCGGACGATGCGGATGCCGGTGAGGTTCTCCTGGACGAAGGTGGACAGCGTCGAGAAGTGCTCCTGGATGCTCTCGAAGCGCCGGTGGATGAGGCGTCCGAAGCCCACCACCACCGGGGGCAGGGCCACCATGGGGATCATGGCGTAAAGGGTGAGGCGGGGGCTGATCCAGATCATGAGCCCCAGCGCCAGGACGAACCCCACCAGCGTATTGACCGTGTACATGACCGCCGGGCCCACCGCCTGGCGCACCGCCAGGGTGTCGTTCGTGGCGAGGCTCATCAGATCCCCGGTTCGCGTGGAGCCGTGGAAGGAGGCGTCCAGCCGGAGGATGTGCCGGAAGAAGTCGTTTCTGAGGTCCACCTCCATGCGGCGGCTCACCCCGTTGAGGAGCTCCCGCATCCCGTAGCGGGCGGCCCCGCCCACCAGAGCCGCGCCCACGATGAGTCCCGCGAGGCCCCGGATCCTCGCCATGGACACGCCGGGGTCGTCCAGGCTGTCGATGGCGAGCTTGATGAGGTACGGCCCCATGAGGCTGAAGGCCTGAGCAAATACCACCAGTACGAGGCCCGCGATCATGGCGCCCCGGTACGGCCGGTAGTAGGGGAGGAGGGACTTCAGATGGCTCATTGGGGGCGAAACGGCTCCCGCGTGGGGCGTGTGGTGTATCACCCGGTCCAGCGGAGACACGGGCGCGCCGGACGCGCGCCACCGGCACCACGGAGCGTTCTTATGGCCCCGCACGAATCGAAAGTTCCCCCGTCCGTGAAGCCCCTTTTCCTGACATCTCTGGCCCTGGGTGCCCTGGCCGCCGCAGCGCTGGCGGCGTGCGGTGGCGATGCCGAGTCGGCGGACCGGGAGAGCCTCCGGGTCATCCCGGCGGCGGAGAGCGCGGCGACCGTGCCCGCGCCGGGCTCCACGGCCGGGGCGGACACCCCCAGCGACGCCCCCAGCGACGTCCCCAGCGACGCCCCCAGCGACGGCATGGGCGCACCGAGTGGCGGATCAGCGTCTCCCGCGTCCCCGGCGGAGGGCTCGCCTCCGCAGGTCGCCTCCCCCGCCGCGAGGCCGGACGCTCCGGGCTCGGAGGACGCCATGTCCGAAGCCGCGGGGGACGACGACGGCCCGGTGGCGGTGGAGCGCGCGCGGCCTCTGGAGCCGATTCGCACGGACGAGGAGCCGGCGGGAGCGCCTGCCACGGTGGCGATGGCGCCCCAACCCCTGGCGGTACCCGCGGGGTCCAGGGTGGAGATGGAGATCCAGGTCGAGCTCAGCACCAAGGACCACCCGGCGGGTACGCCCTTCACCGCCGCCGTCGTCGAGGACGTCCTCGGTGGCGGTGGTATGGTCCTCCTGCCGCATGGTGCCCTGGTGCGCGGCCGCGTGTCCGAGTCCAGGCGGAGCCCCGGTCCCGATCAGCCGGCGACGCTGGCGTTGGCTCTCGAGACCGTGGAGGTGTCCGGGCGCCGGCTACCCCTCGTGGCCACCGTGACGGAGATGGAGATGGAGGCCGGCACGAGGGACAGCGACGCCGAGACCGCGGTCAAGGTGGGCGCGGGAGCGGCCGCCGGGGCCCTCCTGGGCAAGATCCTGGGGGGCCAGGGCAGGGACGCTGTCCGAGGCGCCGTGGCCGGGGCCGCGGCGGGTGCGGCGGTCGCCGCCCTGACCCGGGACGGCCACGCGGTGATCCCCCGGGGCTCTCGCCTGATCGTGGTCCTGGACCAGCGGCTCATCGTCCAGGAGCGCTGACGGCATCAGCCGTCCACCGCGAGGACACCAGGGAGGCGTCGCCTCAGGCGCGCTCCGCCAGGAGCGCCAGCGCGGCGGTCGCCAGCGCCGCCGAGCCTACGGGAAGCGCGGTCTCGTCGATATCGAAGGTGGGATGGTGGTGCTCCCGGGGAACCGGCAGGGCCGCGCCGAGCCAGAAGAAGCATCCGGGGGCCTCTCGTGCGAGGAATGCGAAGTCCTCGGCCGCCATCATCCGAGCCATGGGGAGGACCGCCAGGGGCCCGACCAACTCCGTGAAGGCACTCCGGAGCGTCGCCGTGACCCCGGCGTCGTTCACCACCGGGGGGTAGCCCGGGCCCACCTGGACCGACACCGTGGCCCCATGGTGCTCGAGCATTTCGAACGAGGCCCGTACGGCGGCGACCAGCGCGTCCCGGACCTCGTCGCGGAAGTAGCGAAGCGTGCCGTGAAGCTCTACCCGCTCGGCCACGACGTTTGGGGCGGTGCCGCCCTCCATCACGCCGAAGGACACCACGCCGTGCTCCATGGGGGAGATCCTCCGGGACACGGCCTGCTGGCACGCCACCAGACCCTGGGCAGCGAGGGCCAGGGCGTCGACGCCCCGGTCGGGCCACGCCGCGTGCGAGGCGACACCCCGGACCGTCACCTGGAGGGTCTCGGAGCCCGCCATGACGGTTCCCCGGGTCACGAAGAGCCTCCCGGCGGGGAGGTGGCCGCCCACGTGCAGCCCCACCACCGCGTCCACGCCGTCCATCGCTCCGGCCTGGGTCATGCGGACGGCGCCGCTCCTGCCCTGGTCGTCATGGGCCTCCTCGGCGGGCTGGAAGAGGAGGCGCACCGTGCCGGGCGGCATGGCTTTGCCGGCCCGCGCGTCCCGGAGGAGGCGCGCGGCCCCCAGCAGCATGGCGGTGTGGGCGTCGTGGCCGCACGCGTGCATGACGCCCGGGACGACGGAGCGGTACGGATGGTCTCCCTCCTCCTGGATGGGCAGCGCGTCCATGTCTGCCCGGAGGGCGATGGTGGGACCGTCTCCGGAAGTGATCTCCGCCACGACCCCGGTGACTCCGACGCCGCCGCGCGGCTCCAGTCCCAGAGCTTCGAGCCGGTCCCGGACGACGCCGGCGGTGCGCTCCTCGCGGAAGCTGAGTTCGGGGTGGCGGTGTAGGTCCCGCCGCACCTCCACCAGCTCGGCCTCCAGTTCGCGGGCCGCTCCCAGTAGGTTTAGCTTCATACCGCGAACATAGCAGCCCATCTCCCAACCCTCCATGCGCGACCCCCGGCTCACCGAGCAACGGAACCCCAGGTCGGGGGAGGTCGACCGCCTCTCCCCGATCGAAATCGTGGATCTGGTCAACGCCGAGGACCGAGGGGTGGCCGAGGCGGTGGGGAAGGAGCGCGAGTCCATCGCCCGGACCATGGAGCTCGTGGTGGAGGCGTTCCGCGTGGGAGGCCGCCTGGTCTATGTGGGGGCGGGCACCTCTGGCCGGCTCGGCGTCCTGGACGCGGCGGAGATGCCTCCCACCTTCGGCACGGACCCGGATAGGGTCCAGGGCATCATCGCCGGTGGCTACGGCGCCCTGGTCCGCGCCCACGAGGGCGCCGAGGACCGGCCCGAGGACGGCGCCGCCGCGGTGGACGAGCGCGGGGTGGGCCCCGGCGACTTCGTCCTGGGCATCGCCACGTCGGGCACGACGCCGTTCGTCCATGGGGCGCTGGCCCGCGCCCGCGAGCGCGGAGCCCGCACGGGCTTCCTTCTGTGCACTCCTCCGTCCCGGGAGCTCCTGGACGCGCACGACGTGGTGATCGCCCCCCTTGTGGGCCCCGAAGTCATCACCGGGTCCACCCGCATGAAGGCGGGGACCGCCACGAAGCTGGTGCTGAACACGATCACGACCGGCGCCATGATCCTGTCGGGCAAGGTCCACGGAAACCTCATGGTGGATCTCCAGGTGACCTGCGATAAGCTCCGCGACCGGGGGGAGCGCATCCTCATGGAGATGTTGGAGCTTCCCCGGGCGGAGGCCGCCGACCTGTTGGAGCGGGCGGGAGGGCACGTGAAGGCCGCCCTGGTCATGGGACGCACAGGACTGGGCCTGGACGAGGCCCGGGAACGCCTGGCCGCCGCCGACGGGGTGGTGGCGCGCGTCGTGGGAGACCCCGGCCGGTGAAGGTCGTGGGCCTCATGTCGGGCACGTCCATGGACGGCATCGACGCCGCGCTCCTGGACCTGGAGGATGGGGACGATAGTGACGATGGGGAGGCTGGCGAAGGCGGAGGTGATCCCAGGGGCACCCTGGAGGGTTTCGTCACCGTGGAGTACGGGGCCGTGCGGCGTGAAGCGCTGCGGGACGCCGTTGACCGTGGCGACGCGCCGGCCCTGTGCCGCCTCCACGCCTGTCTGGGGGAGTGGCTGGCGGAGGCGGTCCACGCTCTGCTGGCCGCCACCGGCGTGAACGCCGCCGCGGTGGACGTGATCGGGTGTCACGGCCACACGGTCTGGCACTCGCCCCCGACAGAGGGGCGTCGCGGAGAGACTCTCCAACTCGGCGACCCGGCCACCCTGGCCGCCCGGACGCGGATCCCCGTCGTGTCGGATTTCCGCTCGGCCGACGTGGCGGCTGGGGGGCACGGCGCGCCTCTGGTGCCCTGGCCCGACCGCGTCCTCCTGTCGGTGCCCGGCCGGCGTCGCGCCCTGCAGAACCTGGGGGGCATCGGCAACGTCACCTGGCTCCCCCCCCGAGGTGCCCCCGAGCCCCCGGTGGCCTTCGACACCGGGCCCGGCAACGTGCTCATGGACCTGGCGGCCCGCCGTGCCAGCGCCGGGCGGTTGGACTGCGACCGGGACGGCGTCCTGGCCGCGCGCGGCCGCGTGGACGAGGG
>DASWKP010000056.1:0-5817 GCA_036396575.1 Longimicrobiales bacterium
GTCGGGGAACCACTCGTCCATACGGTCCATGCGCGTCATCAGGTGCAGGAACGAGTAGACCCAGTACGCGCCCTGGACGTCGGCGGCGGACGGCTCCCACGCGATGCGCACGCTGTCGGCCCCACGAAACTCGATCGTCTCCCAGGGATAGGCCTCCTCCGGGACGTTGTCCGTGATCAGCCAGAACGACGGGTCGGTCTCGACCGCGTCCGACAGCCGCACCGCCCAGCCGTGGACCTCCTGTAGCCTGGCCGAATCGGCCTGGAGGCGCACACCGGAGAACACTACCAGCGGCCGGGGCGGCGGAATGGAGCGAACGCCCGCGCCGCATGCTCCGCTCAGCAACCCACCGGCCAACGCGCACAGAATCAGCCCGGCCCTCCGTCCGTCCCGGTTACCCCGAGGACCCTTCATCATGCCTCCTCACTCTCGAAGTCCTTGACACCCTCCGCCAACGGGTTGGAATTGGGTACCATGTCGATTTCCACGAAGGATCTGGCCGAGCCCATGCGTGAGTTTCGTGCTCCCCGTACCATGACGCCCGCCGAGTTGGGAGACAACCTCGCCCGCCTGGTCTGGGAGAGCTTCACCGACTTCATCTCGGACGGCGACGCCGATGTTTCCCTGGAGAGCCTGGGTGTCCGAACCGAGGACGGGGTTCCCGACGCGCACGCCGCGGAGGAGGCCCTGATCTTCCTCATGTGGGCCCATACCCGGGGGGCGCAGCTCGCCTTCGTCGGGCGTGCTTCCGAGGATCTCGTGCGGGCGGGTCTCGACTCGCTGCACGAGGCCGTCTTCGAGGACATGGTCCTGCAGGGCACCCCGCGCTCCCACCTGCCCATCTTCGAGCAGCGCGTGGGCGCGAGATACTCGGAGTACAACGCGGCTGCCGAGGTGTCCGACGCCCGGCTGGGCCAAACCGCGGTCCGCCACCTCACGGGCCGGGACGAACCCAACGAGTCGTCGCAGGCCGTCACCGAGCGCGCGCTGGCGGTGGCCAACCCGCTCCGGGACTTCCTGGAAGAGGTCGAGCTCGTGGCGGACTGACGCCCCGCACCCGGCGTTCTCACGTTCCAGTTTCTCCCGGCCCCGTGACCTCTCGGTCCCGGGGCCTCCACTTGAACATCTCGAACGGGCTCCCGCACGCCAGGCACCAGAAGGTGGCGACCGACGCGTGGGAGCCGAAGGCGTTCATCAGCTCCGTGCTCCTTCCCTGACAGAAGGGACAGGGCGGCGACACGGGAAGCTCCCCCTGCCCTTCCGGGACCGGCGCGCCGATGCTCACCGCTCACTCGACCAGGAGGGCACGGTTACGGGCTCCGCGGGCCCGCTCCACCGCTTCCTCGCCGGGATGTCCGGGCCCCCGCCCCCGCACGTCGTCCCAGCCCTCCCGGTCCGGCTCGGTGGAGATGGCCTCGACGCCCACCAGTTCCAGCGAGCCGCCGCATCGGTCCCAGAACTCGCCCACCAGGGTCTGGCCGTCGTGGGTGAGTCCGGCATCCACCAGGGCACGGAAGGCGTCGTCCGCCGGGGCGAGCCAAGCCAGGGTGCCGGGCAGGATCGACCGGGACGCGGACTCCAGCCGGCTCCGCCCCTCGTCGGTGCCCCGGGCGAGCCGCTTGTACCATGCGCGGGCCAGGTCGAGGTGGAAGGCCTCCTCCGCCACCATCTTGGGCACCCGCGAGCGGGCCGGCTCGAAGAGGCCCCCGGAGAAGCCCTCCAGGGCCACCGTGAGGGCGCTGTCCACGACGAGCATGGCCGCCACGAGCTCGGCCCAGTCTTCCTGGGGCCGGTCCAGGGCCGGCAGTGACGTGTAGGCGTCGGGCTCGCGGTCGTGCTCCACCTCCTTGGGGTCGTCTCCCCATGCCTTCAGCATGGCGTACAGGAGCCGAGCGTGACCCCACTCATCCTGGGCCATGGAGGAGGTGGCCACGCTGGACTCGATGGACGGTCCCCCCAGTGCCCAGTCGCTGTAACGGATCCCCAGGATGCGCTTGGAGTCGGCCAGCGTGAGAATATGCCTGCGCAGGGCTCCGCGGGCGGCGCCGTCCAGGGCGTCCGGTGACGCGACGGGCGTGTTCGATCCACTCACGTCAGCTGTCTCCACCGTACGGTTGGGGCGCGGACATGTCCGGGGCGGGCCTCTCGGAGCGGGCACGGCCACTCTGGAAGGGCCCGTCGGTGCGGTTCACGGGAACGATGGCGGACCTGGGCACCACGCACATCTCGAACCAGTTCTGCTCGTCGTACGTCTTCCAGGCGTAGACCCGGGCCAACTCGTCGTCCACGGCGTCCAGATAGCCGATGTGCTGGAGGGGGTCGCCCCGCTCCTTCCGTGCGAAGACATCGTAGACCGACTCGCGCATTCGTTTCAGCTCCGTTTCGGGCTCGCGCCCGTCATGCTCCAACGCCCAGTCGCCGCAGCTCCGCGCGTCCCTTTTCGGTAATCCGATCCGTGGTCCAGGGCGGATCCCACACTTCCCGGATCTCGACTGCCCCGATCCACGCCTCCCGGAGGAGGCGATCCCGCACGTCCTCCCGGATGAAGTCCATGCATGGACACGCCGTGGCCGTGAACGTCAGGTCCACCCGCACCTCCGAGTCAACCAGCGACACGCCGTAGACGAGGCCGAGGTCCACCAGGCTGATCGGGATCTCGGGATCCAGGACCTCGTCCAGGCACGCCCACACCGCGTCCTCCCGGTCGTCCGGCGCGCTCTCGATGGGCGGGGACCACCGATCCCGTCCTCCACTCATGTGAGACGAAACACGGACGGGAATGCCCACATCCCGCCCGCGTCCGAGCACCGGAATCACCAACGACACGCGGACCTCTCCCCCCTCAGGCCGCCGAGGAGCCGTTGATCCAGGACTCCACCTGGCCCCGGGAGCGCCGCACCGACTCTACGTAGATCTCGTTCATGGGCCCCCTGGCCTTCCATCGTTCGAAGACCTGGTCCCACGTGATCTCTCCCTCGGCGAAGAGCCAGCGCTTCTCCGAAGCGTCGTACTGGCACGGGAACGGGTAGTCCAGCACGTACTCGCCGGCTTCCTCGTCGTGATGAGCCGGCACGTCCACGCCGATCTCCTCACACAGGGGCACGGCCGAGGCCATCCATACCTGGCGGAGCTGATCGTTGCTGAGCCCTTTGAGGCGGTAGTCGAGCTGGCCGCTGTGACGCTTGAGGTGGTCCGGCAGCCCGAACCACTCGATGGTCATCGGGAACATCCAGTCGACGGCCCTCTGGACCATGGCCTTGGCGTCTCCTCCCGCCTTGGCCAGCCGGCGCATCCAGACCTCTCCGTGGCGCAGATGGAAGGTCTCCTCCATGTCGACCTTCACGAGGGCGCGTTTCAGGGGCCCGTAGGACGTGTTGTTGTAGACGTCGGCCAGAAGGGTGATGCCCGCCCGGTCGAAGAACCCGGTGGCGCATACCAACTCGGCCCAGTTGTCCAGCGGTTGGTCGAAGCCGTAGGGATGCTTGAACTGATGGGGCTCGCGGCCGTAGACGAGCTTCTCCTTGCTCACCCCGAGATCTTCCAGGAGGCGGTAGGCGATGTTGGCGTGGGCCAACTCGTCCTGGATGATGGCGTGGGCGCTGACCTGCGTGTTGGTGGAAGGCGCGTGGCGGGCCGCCATCCAGTACGCCGGGGCGCTCATGAGCTCCGTGTCCGCCTGGACCGTGAGTTGGACGACCAGGGCCTTCCGGTACCCTTCGGTCATCTCCTCGACGGACTCAACGATGTAGCCGTCCTGGACCTTGGACTTGAGCTCTTCGTCGGTGAACGCTGCCATGGGCTACCTGTCGGGAGGGGTTCGGGATGCCGGGAACGCGCGACGGAAGCGGCCGGTGCCCCGGTTCCGGGGGCCGCCGCGAAGCGTCAAAGACCCAGGGACGACCGGATGAGGGGGCTGATGCGCTCGGGGGTCCAGGGGGGATCGAACGTGAGGATCACCTCGGCGTCCTCCACCCCGTCCACGGCCGCGATGGCATCGCGGGCGCTGTCCACGATCTGGCTCGCCACCGGACACATCGGCGACGTCAGAGAGATGGTGGCCCGGACGGCGGCCTCGGTCACCTCGATGTCGTAGACCAGGCCCAGGACCACCAGGTCCAGCCCCAATTCCGGGTCCTTGACCCCCTTCAGCGCGTTGCGAACGTCCTTCTCGGTGACTGCTACGTCGTCTCCCTGCCGGAACTCAGTGCCTGCGAACGAAGATGACCGACGTCTCCTCGGGAGCGTTCCCGTGGGCCTTGCGAATGGCCTTGTGGAGCGTGGTCACGACCTCGGCCGCCGTCTTACCCTGAACCTGGGCCACAAGGTCGGCGGCGCCCCGGAAGAGACCCATCGAGGCCTGGGACAGAACCACGAAGACATCCCCCGGTCCCATGGGGATCGTGCGACTGGAGTACCGGAAGCCTTCCATCATGCCCAGGGGCGGGCCGTGAGAGCCCATCTCCTCGAAGGTGCCGTCCCGCCGGATGACGCCCGCCGGCACCAGGCCGGCGCTGGACCACTCGACGCCCTCGTCGCCTGGAATGACGATGCCGATCTCCACGAACTGATCGGCGCCGATGACCGCGGCGTGCGAGAAGGCGCTGTTGGCGCGCGGCAGGATGTCGCGGGGATCGCTGAACTCGGCGGCGAGGGCTCGGATCAGCGCGCGCGCCGCGACGAGATAGTGGGACGGGGGGAGGCCCTCGCCCTGGACATCGTAGGCCAAAAGGGCAGCGCGACCGTCCGCCAGAGGGACCCAGTCCCAGACCGTGTCCCCGCGCCCCACGTCCTCGGTGGTGGTCCCCGCCGCCAGGTCGTATCCGTCGATGCTCGGCGCGTGGCGCGGGAGCAGGCCTCGCTGCACGAGCCGGCTCACCTCCTCGGCGTCGTTCCTCGACCGGCCCGCGCCAGCGGACAGCTTCTCCATGGCCCCGAGGCGCATGTCCAGCGCGCGCAGGGCCTTGGAGAGGAACTTCATCATGCGCAGGGAGATGTTGTCTCCCCCGATCAGGCCAAGGAACGCCTCCCGGTGGATCGTGACCAGACGGGAGTCCTCGAGAGCCCTGGCCGTGGCCGAGCGGGGCGCGTCGTCGACCAGCGCCATCTCCCCGAAGGCGTCCCCCGCCCGCCGCACGGCCAGCTTCTCGGGATCTCCCCCGGTCCTGCTCTTCAGCAGCTCGACAGCGCCCTCGTACACGATGTAGAACGCGTCGCCACGGGAGCCTTCCCGGAAGAGGGTTTCTCCGGATGCCAGGTCCATGCCGTCGACGATTCCGGCCAGCCGCTCCAGATCCTCGTCCGGGAGGCCCCCGAAAAACTCCACCTTGCGGAGTAAGGGTATCACCTGGCCTTCCGACCAGGCTGGTTGGTTCTCAGCCACCTTCAGAGCCTCCCTGAAGCGTCCACCGGGGAAAGGATTCCCAATGTACCGAAGCGCCTCCCTCGGTGAAAGATTCGCCGGACCCTTTGCGTAAGGGGCGTCTACGTTTCAATGTTGGGGTACGAAACCCCATTTCACGCCGCCCCGGGACGGGAGCCCGTGGCGGCCGCGTACCCTCGGACCGGAGCGGGCCGTGGATTCTGCCGCCGACAGCATCGTCGCCCCCGCCACGGAAGAGGCGGCCATCACCGGCGTCACCTTCCGGTGCTGGGGCACGCGCGGGTCGATCCCCAGTCCCGGGCGGTCCACCGCCCACTTCGGAGGCAACACCTCCTGCATCGAAGTCCAGGTCGACGGCAATCGCTACATCTTCGACGCGGGATCGGGCCTCCGGTTGCTGGGGGAGGATCTCATCGCCAAGGGCGGGCCCTTTCGGG
>DASWKP010000057.1:0-8646 GCA_036396575.1 Longimicrobiales bacterium
CGTGGCGAGCCCCGTGCGTCCGACCTGGGCGACGACGTCTCCCCGGGACACGGTCTGACCGACCCGGACCAGGATCTTCGACGCGTGTCCGTAGAGGGTCTCGTATCCGTAGCCGTGGTCGATCTCCACCGTCTGGCCGTATCCGGGCACCCAGCCCGCCCGGACCACGCGTCCGTTGGCGGCGGCCAGGATGGGGGTGCCCTGTGGCGCCGATACGTCGATGCCCTCGTGGGGCAGGGGCGTGTTGTGGATGGGATGCTGGCGGCTGTACGTGAACCGGCTGCTCAGAAGCCCGGGGGCCGGGAGGATCGACGGCGTGGATTCCAGCAGGTCCTGGTGGGCCTGGAGGCTGTCCGTTGTTTCCGACATGCTCTCCGACAGGAGCAGGGCCCGGCGCTCCAGCGCGTCGAGGTCGTACGCGATGGTGAACGCTCGGCTGCCGTGGATGGAGTCCACCCCCCACAGCGGGAGGGATTCGGGAGTCCGAAGACCGGGACCGCCGATGCCCACCTGGAGGATGTCCTCGTCGATGGAGCCCAGTCCGGCGATGAGCCGCATGTCCGCGTCCCGGCGGGACAGGTTGTCCACCGCCCCCCTGATCGAGGACACCCTCGTACGGAACTCGTCCAATTCACCGGAGAGAAGCGCGTTTTCCTGGCGGAGCTGGTGGGCCTCGATACGTGCGGTGCCGTTCCAGCCCAGGGCGAGGAGGAGGATGACGGCGAGGCCGAGACAGGCCGCGGCGCCGGCACCGACGTACTTCAGGAGCTTGGGGGAAACCATATACTGCCGAACCGGACTTCCCTCGTCCGTAATCAGCAATAGAGTCCAGCGATCTCGCGCCATGGGCAGCGCCCCACTCCCCCCGAAATGTGCCTGGGCTTCCACGAGTCGTTTCCATCAGAAACGACCATGAAAGTGTCCGAATTCCTCCTGGAGATGGATCCAGCGGGTCGGATAATAGAGGTCGTCCGGAAAGGGTGTCAACCCGTCCCGGAACCGCCCGACCCCGAGCGCCGATCACTCCTTGGAAACAGGGGGGTCCCGGCCGCCACGGACCGCTGGCGGAGGTCGATGTCCAGGGCCTCATCCAGAGTCGGGACGCCTTCCAGACCCAGGCGCCGGGCCAGTTCCGCCATGCCCGTGGGCGCCACCGGCTCGAAAAGGGCGACGAGGGCGGTCAGTACCCGGGCCAGCGTCGACAGAGTCTCGTCCAGCTCGGACACCCTCGCCGGGTCCTTGGCCTGGGCCCAGGGCTCCCGCTCCTCCACGTAGCCGTTGGCAACTCGGGCCAGGTTCATGGCGGCGGCCAGCGCCTCGTGGAGCCGGTTGGCCTCCACGGAGGCCCGGACCTCGCGGTAGGCGGTCCGGATGGCCTCGTCGAGACCCGTTCCCGGGGCGTCCGGCACCACGCCGTCCCGGTACTTGGCGATCATGGTCAGAGCCCGGGAGGCCAGGTTGCCCAGCACGTTCGCCAGCTCCTCGTGGCGGACGAGGAAGCGCTCGGGCGTGTACGAGGCGTCCTGACCTGTGGGCATCTCCCGAAGGAGGTACCAGCGAACGCCCGCGGTGCCGAACTCCTCCAGCAGGGCGAGGGGGTCGACCACGTTGCCCAGCGACTTGGACATCTTGGTGTCGCCCACGACCCACCAACCGTGCGCCAGGATCTGGCGCGGCACGGGGAGCCCCACCGCCATGAGGGCGGTGGGCCAGTAGACGGCGTGGGTGGTGAGGATGTCCTTGCCCACCAGGTGCACGTCCGCCGGCCACCAGGATGCGCCCGTGTCCTCGAAGCCCCGTTCCCCGGCGGTCTGGAACGGATCGATGGCGCCGGAGCCCGTGAGGTAGTTGATCAGCGCGTCGATCCACACGTAGCAGATGTGCTCCTCGTCCCACGGAATCGGGACTCCCCACGGCACTCTGCTTCGGGGCCGGGAGATGGACAGGTCGCCCAGGGGCTGCTGGAGGAAGCCCAGGATCTCGTTGCGGCGCGCCGCGGGCACGATCCAGTCCTCGTTCTCCTCCACGTGCCGGAGAAGGGGCTCCTGGAAGTCGCTCATACGGAAGAACCAGTTCTTCTCCTCGATGCGGCGCGTGGGCCGGCCGCAGTCGGGGCAGGACTGGCCCTCTCCCAGGTCCTTCTCCGTCCAGTACCGCTCCTCGTGCACGCAGTACCATCCCTCGTACGTGCCTTCGTAGATGTGCCCGCGCTCGCGGAGGCGCTCCAGGAATGCCCGCACCACGGCGATATGCTCTGCCTCGGTGGTGCGGATGAAGCGGTCGTAGGTCACCTCGAGCTGATCCCAGGCCGTCTTGAAGCGGCCCGCCATCTCGTCGCACAGGGTGATGGGTTCCACCCCCCGCCGGTCCGCCTCTTCCTGGATCTTCTGGCCGTGTTCGTCGGTCCCGGTCAGGAAGAGCACGTCCTCGCCGTTCCGGCGATGAAAGCGGGCCAACGCGTCGGCAAGGATCGTCGTGTAGGCATGGCCGATATGGGGCTCACCCGACGCGTAGTAGATGGGTGTCGTCAGGTAGCGCCTGCGGCGCGACGTCATGAATGGTCCCTCGCGGCTTCGACCTCGTCCTTGACGGCTTCCAGCCCGACGGTGCGGCTCTCTCCCTCAGGGCCCTTCAGCGTGACGGTCTCCCGCCAGATGTCCACCGACACGACCCTTTCCTCTCCCCGCGACGTGCGAAGTGTCTTGCCCTCCCTGGGAAAGCGTCGCCGCGACTCCACATACGTCTGATGCTCGTACATGAGACAGCACATGAGGCGGCCGCAGCACCCCGAGATCTGGGCCGGGTTCAGCGACAGGCGCTGGTCCTTGGCGAGTTGGAGGCTCACGGGCTTGAGCTCCGGAAGCCAGGTGGAGCAGCACAGCTCCCGGCCGCACCGGCCGACTCCCCCCAGCAGCGCGGCCTCGTCGCGGACTCCGATCTGCCGGAGCTCGATGCGCGTGCGAAAGGCGCGCGCCAGATCCCGGACCAGCTCACGGAAGTCGACCCGCCGCTCGGCGGTGAAGTAGATGATGAGCTTGTTGCGGTCGAACTGCCACTCGGCCTCGGTGACCTTCATCTTCAGGCGATGCTTGTCCACCAGCCGGCGGGCTTCGGCGCGCACCCGGCCCTCGTCCTCACGGAGTCCCGGCAAACGGCCGACCTCGTCATCGCGCGCCTCCCGGACCACCCGCTTCTCGGGCGTGGGGGTGGCGCAACCTCCGGACGAGCTGCACTTCCGTTCGGCCACGGCGCCCACGGCGGTGACCTCGCCCAGATCCTCGCCCCGGTCCGCCTCGACGATGACGCGCTGGCCCGGGAGGAGGTCCAGTCCGTCGGAGGTGAAATAGGCCTTCCTGGTGCCCTTGAAGCGGACCTCGGCGAACCCGTTCATCCGTCCCAGCGCCCCATGGCTTCGAACTTCTGGTGGCGTTGGCGGAGCAGCTCGTCCAGGTCCAGGGCGCTGAGCTCGTCCAGCGTGCGCACGAGCGCCTCGCGGAGGTTCTCGGCGGTGGCGTCCCAGTCCGAGTGGGCCCCGCCGTGCGGCTCGGGGATGATCTCGTCCGCGATTCCCAGATGGACCAGGTCCTTCGACGTGAGCTTGAGCGCGTTGGCGGCCTTCTCCCGGTGCTCCGCCGAGCGCCACAGGATGGCCGCGCACCCCTCCGGGGAGATCACGGAATAGATGGAGTGCTCCAGCATGAGGATCCGGTCCGTGACGCCCAGGGCCAGCGCGCCCCCGGAGCCGCCCTCACCGATCACCACCGACACCAGGGGGGTGCGAAGCCCCGCCATCTCCCGGAGATTGCGGGCGATGGCCTCGGCCTGGCCCCGCTCTTCGGCGCCGATGCCCGGGTAGGCCCCGGGCGTGTCGATCAGCGTGACCACTGGGCTGCCGAACTTCTCGGCCATGTGCATGAGGCGCAGCGCCTTGCGGTACCCCTCGGGGTGAGGCATGCCGAAGTTGCGCCGGAGGTTCTCCTTCATGTCCCGGCCCTTCTGGTGGCCGATGAGCACGACGGAGCGGCCACCCACGCGCGCCCATCCACACACGATGGCTTCGTCGTCCCTGAAGTTCCGGTCTCCGTGCAGTTCGATCCAGTCGGTGAAGACGCGGCCGATGTAGTCGAGGGTGTAGGGCCGGCGGGAGTGCCGGGCCACCTGGACCTGCTCCAGAGGAGCCAGGTTCTGGTAGGTCTCGATCCTGAGGACGTGGAGCCGTTCCTGGAGGTCGCTCAGTTCGGCCGAAACGTCTATGCCTCGGTCTTTGGCGAGGTGCAGGAGCCTGTCGATCTGCCCCTGGATCTCGACGATGTCTCTCTCGAACTCGAGGTGCGGTTGGGCCGCCAAGGCTCTCCTCCGGCGTCGGTGTGAGCCCCCATCTCCGGCGTATCGGGTGCCGGGAAACGTACGAGTGGCCGGCCACGAAGAGAAGAAGCGGGTTCCGTTAGCGGCCCTTGAGCACCCATCCGTCGGGGTCCAGGACGACGTCCAGGGGAGGAGAGGGGGCCGCGACGCGCACGATTTCGTGGGGGAGGGTGATGTCGAAGCGCTCGCGAATGGCGCCTCCTTCCAGACGTAGCTCCACGTCCAGAGGGACGCGGAAGGTCGGCCACTCGGCCGGCTGCTCCTGGTGGATGACGACCCGCGCCTCGCCCGCCTCGGCGTCCCACTCCCACTCCACGCGGAAGACCGGATACCCCGGCTCGCGCAGCCACTGGTGGAAGAACCAGCCCAGGTCGGCTCCGTGCGCTTCCTCCATCACCTGCCGGAGGTCGTCCGTGAGCGCGGTGCCGTGCACGAAGCGGGCGTAGTAGTCCCGGATGCCGCGGAAGAAGGCGTCATCCCCCATGACGCTCCGGAGCATGTGGAGGACCCAGCCGCCTTTCTGGTAGTTGTTCCTGTTCAGGAGGGCGAACAGGTCCCGCTCCTCGTCCACCACTACCGGGCGGGACACGTCCTCCGAGGACAGGTACCTCTGGCGGCTCTCCTCCATGCGCGCGCGGAAGTCGTCCACGCCGTCGGCGGCCTCGAAGAACTGGGCGCCGAAGTACGTGGCGAAGCCTTCGCTCAGCCACAGGTGCCGCCAGTCCGCCTCGGTGACCGCGTCGCCGAACCACTGATGGGCGATTTCGTGGCTCACGGTGCCTTCGATGTTCCGGCCGGAGGCCAGGGCGCCCTCCGCATAGAAGATCGCCGAGGCGTTCTCCATACCGCCGAAGCGGGTGGAGGACTGGACGTTGGCCAGCTTCTCGTAGGGAAACGGCCCGATGAGGTCGGTGAAGTGGTCCACCATGGCCGCCGCCCGCACGAAGCTCGGGGCCGCGCTGTCCACGCTCTCGGGAAAGAGCCAGGTGGTCACCGCCACGCACCCGTCCTCCCGGGAAGACGCCAGCGCCCGGCCCTCGCCGCACGCCGCCAAGCCCACCGTGTCCACACGGAAATCCGCCGCGCCCACGACCATCGTATAGACCGGCAGAGGCACCCCGGACCTCCAGGACCAGGTGCGCCTGGCTCCGGACGCCGGGGGGCCGAACCGTGCGGTGGGCGTCGCGGACGGGAGCCCGGTCAACTCACCGTTGGCGATGACGCTCCACGCCGCGGGGGCGTGGACCGTGAAGCTCACGGTGGCCTTGTCCTTCGGGTGATCCACGGCGGGGAACCAGAACCGGGCCCGGTCGGGCCAGTTGTCCGCGAAGACCGACGGCTGCCCGTGAACGGTTCGTCCGAGGATGAGCCCGTCGTCCGGGACTCCCCGGTAGCGGATCTCCACGGCTCTTAGCGCGCCCGCGGTCCCGCTCACGGGCACGCGCAGGATTCCGTTGACGTGGACGAACCGAACGGCGGCGCCGTCCACCGTGACGCCTTCCACGGCCAACCCGGAAAAGTCCAGGGTCAGATCCCCGTCCCATGGCGCTGTCAGCGTCACGTCGAGGCGGGCCCGCCCCTGGATCCAATCCGCCACGTCCGATAGGGCCAGCTCCACGTCGTAGTGCTCGACGTCCACGGGAAAATCGTACCGTCCCGGGGCTGCCGCGACGCCTGCGGGGATGGGCTCGGGCTCCGCGGGTGGGGTCGCCTGGGCGCGGAGGCCGGGCGCCGGGAGGACGAGGAGCAGGCTGGCGAGGAGAGTGGCCCGGGGTCGGGTCACACGTCCTTCTCCGTCGTGCGCAGGACCTCCAACGGCTCCACGGCGCTGAAGCCGGCGAAGCGACCCCAGTAGCGCGCCACGCCCTGCGCAAAGCCACCCGCGAGGTCCGGACGTCCAGACTCGTTGTACACGGTGAGGAGCTCGAGCTTGACCCCCATCTCCTTTTCGACGTCCACGAAGCGCGTGGGCCGGTAGTCCAGGCCCGTGGTGGCGGTGAAGTAGGCGTAGAGGTTGGGCACCTCGGCGCTCACGGACCGGGTGATGCGGTGGGCGTCGCGCAGGGGGGCGTCGGCGTCCTGTGAGGGTGGGGCGTAGACGGTGGAGGGCCTCATCTCCTTGACGACGCGCTCCAGGAAGCGCTGGACGTCGTCCGAGCTGGCCCCCTCTCCGACCGCGGCCCTCGCGGCGATGATCCGGGCTCCCAGGCGCTCCGCCGCCGCCCGGGCCCCCTCCTCCTCCACGCCGCGGTCGTCGGTGAGCGTGATGATGAGCACCTCCTGGCCGCGCGACCGGTGCTGGTGGAGGATCCCACCGCACCCCAGCTCCACGTCGCCCGGCCGGACGCCCACGGCCAGGACCGGCCGGTCCTCGGGTCGCTCCTTTGCCTTCAAGACCTCTTTGAGCTTCATGACCAGGTCGTCCCGATCCAACGGCTTCAAGATCATCTCGTCGGCACCGGCCCGGAACGCTTCGTCGACGTAGCCCGGATTGGTGAAGCCTGTGGTGGCGAGGACCGGCCTGTCGGGGGCGGCGGCCTTCGCGGCCCGAATGACGGCGAAGCCGTCGGTTCCCGGGAGGTTGAGATCCGTGACGACCAGGTCGAACTCCCGGTCCTTCATCAACTGGATGGCGTGGCCCCCGTCCTGGGTCTGGGTCGTCTCGAAGTTACCGGCGCCCTTCAGCAGGGCCACGAGGAGCAGGGCGTGGTCCATGGCGTCCTCCACGATGAGGACGCGGATTGGACCCTCCGGTCGATCCAGAGGAGAGGTCACGGGGCCTCCATGTTCGTGGCGTGACCCGCCGGAGCCGCGGCGCGGGCGAAACGGGTCGAAAAGTCAACTAAACATGACCCTCCGGCAGGGTCGGTGCCAGGCCAGGGACCCCGTTGCAACCACCGGACGCCCGGCCTTGTCCAACCCATGACCGTGACTCTCAGGAGGTGGATGATGCGAGGTGTGATGTTGGGCGTCGCTGCGGTTTTGCTGGCGACAGGGCCCTCGGCGGGGCAGGTGCGGTGGGACGTGGACGAGAACGCCCGCTGGTGTGACCGGGCCTGGGGCGGCCGGGAGGACGACCGGCACTGCGAGTTGCGGGAGGCCGTGCTGTCCGTGTCCGGTGTGCTGGAGGTGGACGGGGGCCAGAACGGCGGCGTCGAAGTCGTGGGCTGGGACCGGAGCGACGTGCGGGTCGTGGCCAAGGTCTGGGCCAACGCACGGAGCCTCGAGCGCGCCCGTGACATCGCCAGAGCGGTGACGCTGTCCACGGACCGGGGCCGGCTGGCGTCCTACGGCCCGTCCACGGGCCGCGGGGAGGGCTGGGGCGTCTCCTGGGAGGTCCGGGTGCCGAGGAGCATGGACCTCGAGCTGGACACGCACAACGGCGGCATCCGCGTGGAGGACGTGTCGGGTTCCATCCGCTTCGACGCCCTCAACGGTGGCGTCAGCCTCATCGCGGTGGAAGGGGACGTCCGGGGGCGGACCCGGAACGGAGGGCTCCATGTGGAGCTGGCCGGGAGCACATGGCACGGAGAGGGCCTGGACGTCGAGACCACCAACGGCGGCGTGACGATCGAGGTGCCCAGCGGTTACTCGGCGGAGCTCGAGACCGGAACGGAGAACGGCGGGATCGACCTCGACTTTCCCGTCACCGTGCGCGGCCGTATCGGGCGGAGGCTCAACACGACCCTCGGTGACGGGGGCCCGCTGGTGCGGGCGATGACCACCAACGGCGGCGTCAGGGTCGTCCGGAGGTAGAGGCAGGCTCGGCTGGAGGCCGCCCGTTAGCGGGTCGGGCCGGGCCTGATCTTCTCGGCAAGGTAGCCCATCGCGTTGGCCACCTGGCTGAGAAGGACGAGGCCCGCCACCAGAGGACCCCGGGTGCCGTGGCCGCCGGCGCGGTAGGCCGTGTCGGAGCATCCCCGCGCGCGTGTTCGAACGGTCTCCTCATATCGTTTATTTCGTGGGCCGCAGTGCCCGTCGCGGTCCAGCTCGGCCGGGGCGCGGTCCACCGATGGGCAAATGGACACCCTCCTCGTCTGTTGAGAATGGTTCTCAACATTAGACAATCGACAACACTGATTTGGCAAGGGGGGATGTAGAAGCGGGGGTGGACGCGCGGAGGAGCCCGACAAGGTGATCGAGCTTGCCACCCCAAAGGGCGCTATGGCCGATTCACCCTACTCGATCCGGAAAAGGTGATCGACCGCGATTCCGCGTGACCGCGCTCAGGCCGATCGTCCGGTCTCAGACCGGTCAATGTGCTAAGGCGTCGATCACGAG
>DASWKP010000058.1:0-16080 GCA_036396575.1 Longimicrobiales bacterium
GTCCCCGTCGGACGCGGTCCGCAGCTCCCCATACGCCCACAGGGCGACATCCCACGCCCGGGCTTCCTCCGCCCTGCGGGCAAACTCCGACACGAAGCCGCGGCGCTCCGTTTCCCCCAGCCCGGGCAGGGCTCGCTCCGCCAGGCGCAAGGCATCCGCACCCAGGCCGGCCTCGAGGGCGATGCGGGCGCCCGCCCGGCGCCGAGCCCCGGTGGTGGGCTCGCGGTCCAGAGCCTCCAGGAGCGGCCTCACCACCACCTCTCGGTCCCCGGCGACCCCCTCCAGTCGCCGGACGATGGTGCCGACCTCGGCGCCCTCGGGACCGATGGCGTGACTCCACTCGGTCACGGCTCCGGACACGTCTCCTACCCGGGCCAGCAGGTCCCCCAACTCCACCGCCAGCAACGCCGGGCTCCTCAGGTCGGTCCGGGCCCGGCGCAGCACGGCCACGGCCCGCTCCGGGCCGAACGCGCGCTCGTAGATGCGGGCGACCTCCCGATACGGGTCCGGGGAGCCGGGCTCCGCGCCGATCCAGCGCTCCGCTTCGTCGTCCAGAGTCGCGAGGGAGTCCACCTCCACCATCACCCGCAGCTTCAGGTAGCGGATGCCCGAGGCGGCCTCGTCCAGAGCCAGATACCGGTCCGCCAGGGGGAGAATCTCCGCCGGACGGCCCCGGGCCCTGAGCACCCGCTCCAGCGCGAAGATTCCTCCCGACGAGGTGGGCTTGCCCTCCAGCAGAGCACGGAGAACCTCCTCGGCGCCCCCCAACTCTCCCCTGGACTCCAGGCTGGACGCCTCCCGCAGGCGACGTCCCTCCTCGCGGGCGTCGACGGTCTGGGCGCGAACCGAACTCGACGCCTTCCCGAGACCCCAGGGCGCGACGGCCAGGACGGCGGGCGCCAGCGCGGCGGCGACCACCGCCGCGGCGAGGCCGTTCGCCAGGCTTCGGGCCAGGCTTCGGGCCAGGGTCCGGGCACGTCCGGCCGCCCCCGCGCGCGCGTCGCGCGCCGCGTTCACGGTCCGCCCCCGGAGCCGGGGGCCCTGCCCCGGTTCAGGCGTTCGAAGTACTGGAGCACCAGAGCCCGCTCGGCCGGGGTCAGGCTCCTCAGCGCTTCGGCGGAGGGAAGGCGGAAGGGCAGCGCGTTGAGGGTCTCGGGCCCCAGCGGGGCGATGGGCCCCCGTTCGAAGGCTCCGGGCACGCGGGCCTCCCGCTCGTCGGAGAGATCCTCGTTCTCCAGGCTGCGTCCCGCGTCCAACAGGCGGTGGAAGAGGCGCTCCTGACGCTCGCGCGTGTCGGCGTCCATGCGGCCGTCCGCGAGCTCCTCCGCCAGGCGCCGGGCCTCCTCGGCCATGGCCTCGAGGTCACCCAGCGTCTGGCCCTCGTTGCCCGGCCGGTCCGCCAGCTCGCCCAGGTCGCTGGCCACCGACCGCTGCCCCTGGGACAGCTGCCGCATCTGGGCCTCCATCGCCTGCTGCCCGAGCTGCATGGGCATGAGCTGGCTCGCCTGATTGTTCACCTGGCCCTGCCGCTGGGCCAGGGACTCGAGCTGCTCCTGCATCTGCTCCTGCCCCGTGGACTGCCCTTCACCTCCTCGAGCCATGTTCTGCGCCCCGGCCATGGCTATGACCGCCACCTGGTTCAGCGCCTCCACGGCGCGCTCGGCGGCGGCCGTGGGCGTGGAGGCGGAGGCCGCGCGCCCTTCGAGTGCCCGCACGGTCCTCTCCAGGGCTTCCATGGCCTCGCCCATGCGTTGCGACAGCTCGCGACCGCCCTCACCCGACGCCTGGATCGCGCCGGCCACCTCCTCCGCCATATTCCGGACACCCTGAGCCAGGGCAGCTTCGTCGCCCCGTAGCTCGGCCAGGCGGTCCGCGCCGGCCTCCCCCATCTCCTCGCGCAGTTGGCTCTGGCGCCGGGCCAGGGTCAGAGCGTCGTCGGCGGCCCGCTGCAGAGCCTGTCGCATGGCTTCGGCCTGTGCCTGCGCCATCTGGTCCTGCGCCTCCCGCAGATCCTCGGCGGCCCGTTCGAGGCCCTGCGCCGCCTCTTCCGCCCGCTCGCCGGCCTCCTGCCCCTGGCGTTGGCGCGCCTCCTGGCCCGCCCGCGCCATGGCGGCCTGAGCCTCCACGGACTCCTCACGGGCCGACTGGACCTCCCGCGCGGCCTCCTGCTCGCCGAGCTGCTGGAGCCGCTCCTCCAGACGCCGCATCCGCTCCTCCATCTCCTCGGTGCGGCTCTGGATTTCGTCCTGCTGGCCGGCGCGGGCCTCGGGGCTGTCCTCCTCCCTGAGGGCGTCGGCCAGGGCCCGCTCCCGCCGCGCCAGCTCGTCGGCTTCCGCCGTCGTGGCCCTGAAGTCCTGCTCCACGGCGGCCCTGCGGAAGCGCTCCAGAGACGCCTCCAGCCGCTCGCGAAACTGGTCCTGTTCGTCGCTCAGGTCCCGGAGGCTCTCCATGGACTGCGTGGCGTCCATGTGGTCCAGGTCCCGCGCCAGCTCCTCCATGCGCTCCCGCGTTTCCTCCGAGGCGATCTGGTCCAGCAACTCCTGGAGTTCGGCCAGGTCGCGCGCCAACTCCGGGTCCGACGCGCCCGCCTCCCGCATGGCCTCCGCCAACTCCTGGAGCCCCGCCTGGAGGGAGTCCACGGACGCGTTCATCCCCGCCTGGCGATCGAGGGCCTGACGGACGTCCTCGTGCTCCTGGAAGTCCATCCGTTCCGACGCGGCGTCCTGCCTGCCCCGTCCCCCTCGAGGGGGGGGATCCTCGGCCCCGGCGGCGCTTCTGCGCTCCAGATCCCGCGTCTCGTCTGCGGTCTCACCGGCGCGTTCGGTCAGCTCCTCCAGGCGTCGAGCCACCTCCTCGAGGCGCTGCTCCGCGGCCCGGCGCATCTCGGTCGCGCCTGGCATCCGCAGGACGTATTCGGGGGTCGTCGCCGCGGTGGCTGCGGGGGAATTGTCCGCCACCCGCGCGAAGTAACGCACCGTGTCACCCGGCAGCAGGCCCCACGAGGACACGTCCATGAGGGGGCGGGCCAGGACACCTCGGCTCCCACCCAGATCGGTCCGCTGGACCACGGGCTCCTGGCGGTCTCCGAGGGAGGTCACGCGGTAGGCGACCAGCTCCAGAGAGCGAAGGCCGTGGTCGTCCAGCGCCTCGATCACGAGAGGCTGCCGGAGGTTCATGGGCAGGACGGTGTCCGCGGCCGGGAAGGTGATGCGCACCGACGGCGCCGAGTCCGGCACGAGGGTGAGCGTGAGGGGCTCCGGGACGAGCTCGGCGGCGGCCCCGGCCTCGTCGAGGAAGCGCCAGGCGTAGCTGCCGCTCTCCGCGGGTAGGAACGACCCCGAGAAGAGAGGACCCGCCACCTCCAGCGCCAACGCGGCGCCACCGTCGGGGAGCGTCAGGCCAGCCTCGCTCAGGGCACGGCTGGCTTGCCCCTCCACCCGGACCCTGGTCCCCACGGGGACGACCAGAGGGGGTGCGTTGCCGCGGTACTCCTCGGTGGCCCGGCCCGTGTACGAAGGAAAGTCCAGGGCCACGGTGACGTCGCTCACGAACAGAGGATCCACCGGTATGAGGACGTGGACCTCGCTTTCGCTGCCGTCGGCTGCCGTGGTTCGGTAGGCGACGGGCGCGCGCACGTCGCGGAGGCTGAAGCGCGCCTCACCCTCCACGACCGGCGAGGTCTCCGTTCGCTCGACGTCGCCGTCGGCTTGCCATCGCAGGGTCACGGCCTCACGTCCCGCCGCCGTGACCGACACCGCCACGGTGGAGCCGCGGAGGACCTCGATCGAGCCCGGGCTGATCACCAGGGGTGCCCGGACCGGCTCCCGGAGGAGGTCGAGCGGCGTGACCAGCCCCTTCCATGCCTGAGCCGCTCGCGTCGGCGCCAGGACCGCGAGCGCCACCACGGCCAGGGACAGAGCCACGAGCCACCCGCGGGCACGTCGCGCCCAGGCTGAGCTCTGGTCGTGAAGGCGCCCGGCCAGGGCCTCCGTCGGCAAGGCCAGGTCCTGGATCACGAACCCCTCGGCCCGCGCCGCCAGCGCGGGGGACACGCCCGGCGGCAGGTCCCTGGAGATCTCCAGCGAGCCCAGGACGAGCCCCCTTGGCAGCCCCGCGGCCTCCTCCATGCTCCGGGTGACTCGGCTCTCGTGGAGCCAGCGCGCCAGGTGGCGGCGGAACGCCCATGCTCCACTCCCCAGAAGGGCCACCAGCAGAAGGTCGAGGGCCAGCGGTGTCGCCGTCCCATCGATCCAGCCGTCGTTACCCGCCAGGAGCCAGGCGAGGATGAGGATCGCCACCACGGCAACGCCCGCCCATGCGGCGGCGGCCCCGCGCGCGCGCCGGGCCAGGAGGTCCCGCACCGCCGCGTGGACGTCCGCGAGTCGAGGGGCCGGCGTCACTCCGCGCCCCCCTGCCCCAGGACGTGAAGGAAGAGGTTCACCCCCATGCGCAGCGACGCCTCCCGCGTCTCAGGCGGATCCTCGTGGACGTCCCGATCCTCCCAGCCGTCCCCCAGGTCGGTCTCGTAGGAGTAGAACACCACGAGACGACCCTCATGGAAGACGCCGAAGGCCTGGGGCGGCTTGCCGTCGTGCTCGTGGATCTTGGGGATCCCGCCCTCCATCACATAGAACGCCCGGAACACGGGGTGATCCGCCGGAATCTCCACCAGGGACCGGTCCGGGAAGATCTCGGCCATCTCCCGCCGGAACGACTCGTCGAGGCCGTAGTTGTCGTCCGCGTGCAGGAATCCACCGCCGAGCAAGTACCTGCGGAGCTCCGCCCGCTCCTCGGGCGAGAAGCGCACCTCGCCGTGGCCGGTCATGTACAGATAGGGATGGTCCCACAGCGCCGGGTCGAGGACGGCCACCGTCGCTTCGCGGGCCGCCACCGGGAGGCCGGTCCGGTCGCGGATGGCCGCGAGCAGGTTGGGCAGAGACGACGGGTTCGCATACCAATCCCCGCCACCACCGTAACGCAGGCGGGCGATGGTAAGGGTCGTGTCCGGGAGGGGCGGAGACGAAGCCCACAGGCTCGTCCCCACAACAACCAGGAGCGCCGGCATCGTAAGCGTGGTACGTCCCTCCCCGGTGGTCGTCAGCCCTCCGCCACGTCCTGGACCAGCACATATGCGGTGTTGCGCGGAATCCCAAGACGGCGGGCCACCTCCCGGGCCGCATGGCTGGGACGGACCCCATCCGCGAGAAGGGCTCTCGCCAGAGCCCGGCCTGCCTCCGCGTCCACCTCCCCGCCGGTCCCTTCCCCGGAGCACGCGGCCACCACGACCGTGACCTCTCCTCGGACCGCTCCATCCTGGTAGTAGCGGATCGCCTCCGCCAGGGTTCCTCGAAAGAACTCCTCGTGGAGCTTGGTGAGCTCCCTGGCGACCGCCACGCGCCGCTCCGGCCCGCACGCCCCGGACAGGTCCTCGAGGAGCGCCTTCAGCCGCTCCGGAGACTCGAAGAGGACCACCGTCTCCTCGGACTGGCCGACCCGGTCCAGGGTCGCCGCGCGGGCCTCTCCCTTCCGGGGCACGAAGCCCAGGAACGAGAAGGGAACCGCCGGGAGGCCCGACGCCACCAGCGCCGTCACGACGGCCGAGGGTCCGGGCACGGGAACGACATCGAATCCCGCGGCCAGCACCGCCGCCACCAGCCGCTCGCCGGGATCCGAAACCAGCGGCGTCCCCGCGTCGGACACCAGGGCGAGGTCCTCGCCCCCCGCGAGACGCTCGAGGACCTGCGACGTGCGCTCGGCCTCGTTGTGGGCGTGGAGCGACCACAGGGGCCGGGACACTCCGAGATGGCGGAGCAGGACGCCGGTCCGACGGGTGTCCTCGGCCAGGACGGCGTCCACCTCCCCGAGGATGCGCCCGGCCCGACGCGTCACATCCTCCAGGTTGCCGATCGGCGTGCTGACGATGTAGAGGGTAGCCACGGCCCTGAAGGTACGGCTCCTCCGGCGGGGGAACGAGAGCCGACGGAGGCTCAGCCTCCGATGTGCTTCTGGATCTTCTCCTCCAGGTGGGCCTTCGGCACCGCGCCGATGACGGAGTCCACCATCTCCCCACCCTTGAAGAAGAGGATGCTCGGGATGGAACGGACGCCGAAGCGCGCCGGCACCGACGGATTGTTGTCCACGTCCATCTTGCCGACGCGAAGCTGCTCGTCGTCATACTCATCGGCGAGCTGCTCCACGAAGGGCGCCACCATGCGGCAGGGCGCGCACCAGGTGGCCCAGAAGTCCACCATGGACAGACCGTTCCGGCCCTCGATCTCGTCCGCGAAATTCTGGTCGGTCACTTCCCGGACCTTGCTGTTCTCCGCCATGCTCTCTCCTATTCTCTGTCATCGCGCCACGAGACGGCGAGGACTCGCCGACCCGAGCCAGAACGAATTCGACCAAACCCGGACCCCATGAACGGCCTCCCCCTCGATCACATCGCCGTCGCCGTGCCTTCCATCGCGGAGGCCGCTTCTCGTTATGAACGCCTGACCGGGACCGCCTGTTCCCCGGTGGAGAAGGTGTTGGCCCAGGGCGTCAAGGTGGCCTTCGTGGGCTCCGTGGAGCTCCTCGAGCCTCTGGGACCCGACACGCCCGTCGGACGCTTCCTGCGGCGGAACGGCCCCGGTCTTCATCACGTCGCGTACCGCACCGCGGACCTGTCCGAAGAGCTCGCGCGCCTGGCCGGGGAGGGATTCGAACTCGTGGACACCGAACCCCGCATGGGAGCCGGGGGCCACCGGGTGGCGTTCCTCCACCCCCGAAGCACGGGAAAGGTCCTGGTGGAGCTGGTCGAACGCGCCCCGTGACGGGACGCGGTGCTCAGGGGGCTCTAACCATCTTCTCCAGTTCCACCATCTCCACCAGCCAGAGACCCTGGCCCGTCCGGACCACGGTAAAGCCCACGTCCTCGACCACGTTCCCGCGTTGGGTGATGTCCACGCCGAAGCGCGTGGCCGGGTGATTCCGTCCCGGGACCGACCGGTTGGAGGCGATCCGGTAGTCTTCGTGCCGGAGGATCTCCGCGATAACGGACATCTGGATCTCTATCTCCTCGTCGCTCATGCAGCGCCCTCTGAAGAGCCCACACCTGCCCCCACCGGTCTCGGCCCAGGAGCCGTCGACCGTCCCGAACAGACGGGACATGGCGTCGAAGTCCTGGGCGTTGCTGGCCTGCATGAAGCGCTCCACGGAGAGCATCCCCGACATCCCCGCCATCTCGGCCGAAGGCCGCTCCGTCACCGTCCTCGAGCAGCCTGCCAGGGCGACGACCAGGCACGGGAGCATGAACGCCAGACGGCCCGGGATCAGGCCCGGGCGGGACGGCCCGACGGGTACCGCGAATCGTTCCGACATACGTGCCACCGGAGGGTTGTGGGAGATCCCCTGGACCTTTCGGGAAATTTGCGGTCCCAGGGGCGACCAGGTCAACCGTGTCACTTCCCTGCCGAGTCCTCCGGCGCCTTTCTGTGGAATACCAGAGAGCCTCCGTCCGCGCCGAGGTCCACGCTCACGTGGTCGCCCTCGGCCACGTCCCCGGACAGGAGCATGAGCGCGAGGGGATCCTGCACGTGGCGCTGGATCGTCCGCTTGAGGGGGCGGGCGCCGAAAGCGGGGTCGAAGCCCTCTCGTGCCAGGAAGTCCATGGCCCGCTCGCCCACGTCGAGCTCCAGGCCGACGTCCCGGGACAGGTCGACCACCCGCTGGAGCTGCAGGCGCACGATCCTGGCCAGGTCCTCCTCGTCCAGAGGACGGAAGAGGATGACGTCGTCTACCCGGTTAAGGAACTCGGGCCGGAAGTGGCGTCGCATTTCGGCTCTGACCTCGGTCTCGATCTCCTCCCACGCCACCGAGCCCGCCCGCTCCAGGATGTAGGGACTGCCGATGTTGGACGTCATGATGATGACGGCGTTCCTGAAGTCCACGGTACGACCCTGGCTGTCCGTCAGGCGGCCGTCGTCGAGGATCTGGAGGAAGACGTTGAACACCTCCGGGTGGGCCTTTTCGATCTCGTCGAAGAGGACCACGGCGTGCGGCCGGCGTCGGACCGCCTCGGTGAGCTGCCCTCCCTCCTCGAAGCCCACGTAGCCGGGAGGCGCGCCGATGAGGCGGGCTACCGAGTGGCGCTCCATGTACTCGGACATGTCGATGCGGACCATGGCCCGCTCATCGTCGAACAGGAACTCGGCCAGGGCGCGGGCGGTCTCGGTCTTTCCCACGCCCGTGGGTCCCAGGAAGATGAACGAGCCGATCGGACGGTTGGGGTCCTGGAGCCCGGAGCGCGCCCGGCGCACGGCGTTGGACACCGCGACGACGGCCTCACGCTGGCCGATCACGCGCGCGCCCAGGAGATCCTCCAGGTGGGTCAGGCGCTCCCGCTCGGATTCCAGGAGCCGGTTCACGGGGATGCCGGTCCACTCGGCCACCACCTCGGCGATGTCATCCGCGTCCACCTCCTCGTTGAGGAAGCTCCCCTGGGCCTGGACCTCGTGGAGGCGCGCCTCGGCCTCCCGGGCCTCCGCTTCGGCCCGAGGGATCTCCCCGTACTCGATCTCGGCGACCCTGTTCAGCTCGCCGGTCCGGCGGGTGCGCTCCGCCTCCACCCGCAACTCGTCCATGCGCTCCTTGATTTCACGGAGCCGCTGGATGGCCTGCCTCTCGCTCTGCCAGCGCGCCTTCATGCCCGCGCTCTGCTCCCGAAGGGCGGAAAGCTCCTCCTCGAGGGCCTGGCGCCGCTCCTTGGCGCCGCCCGCCTCCTTTCCGATGGCCTGGCGTTCGATCTCGAGCTGGATGATGCGGCGCTCCACTTCGTCGATCTCCTGGGGCATGGAGTCGATCTCGATGCGCAGGCGGCTCCCGGCCTCGTCCATGAGGTCGATGGCCTTGTCGGGCAGAAAGCGCCCACCGATGTAACGGTCGGACAGTTTCACCGCGGCGAGGATGGCGTCGTCGGTGATGCGCACGCCGTGATGGACCTCGTAGCGCTCCTTGAGGCCCCGGAGGATGGCCACCGCGTCCTCCACTCCGGGAGGCGCCACGAAGACGGGCTGGAAGCGGCGTTCCAGCGCCGGGTCCTTCTCGATGTGCTTGCGGTATTCGTCGAGCGTCGTGGCACCCACCATGCGTAGCTCGCCCCGCGCCAGCGCCGGCTTGAGCATGTTCCCGGCGTCCACCGCGCCCTCGGCGGCCCCGGCACCCACCATGGTGTGCAACTCGTCGATGAAGATCACGTAGCGGCCCTCGGCCTCCGTGATCTCCTTGAGCGTCGCCTTCATGCGCTCCTCGAACTCCCCCCGGTACTTGGCGCCGGCCAACATGGCGCTGATGTCCAACTGGAGGAGGCGCTTGTCGGCCAGGGTGGTGGGCACGTCCCCGGTCACCATGCGCTGGGCCAGGCCCTCCACGATGGCGGTCTTGCCCACCCCCGACTCGCCGATGAGGACCGGGTTGTTCTTGGTTCGCCGGGCCAGGACCTTGATGACCCGGCGGATCTCCTCGTCCCGGCCGATGACGGGGTCGAGCTTGCCTCGCCGAGCCAGATCCGTGAGGTCACGGCTGAACCGCTTGAGCGCCTGGTACTTCTCCTCGGGGTTCTGGTCCAGGACCCGGTGGCTGCCCCGGACCGCCTCCAACGCCCCCTCCACGGCCTCCGGGGTGGCTCCGGCCTCCCGCAGGATCCGGCCGGCATCGTTCTTCTCCCGGGTCAGGCCGAGCAGCAGATGCTCGGTGGATACATAGGCGTCACCCAGCTTTCGGGCCTCGCCGTCGGCCACGTCCAGCGCGTTGGCGAGGTCGCGGTTGACGCGCGGGTCCGAGCCTCCTTCCACCCGGGCCATCCTGCCCAGGGCTTCCTCGGAGCGTTCCCGCACGAGGGTCACGTTGACGCCGATCTTCTGAAGAACCGGCGTCACGATCCCTTCCTCCTGCTCCAACAGGGCATGGAGCACGTGGACGCCGTGAACTTCCGGGTTCCCTCTCTGCCGAGCGCTGTTCGCCCCGGCCTGGATGGCTTCTCCGGCCTTGACCGTCAGTCGATCGAAGCTCAGCACGCCACTACCTCCCGCTCACGACTCGTTTGACCAGGCTCTCTCCCCGGAGGATGCCGGAGGCGCCGACCTGGTTGATGATCGACACGACGTCGGGCGGCACGACCGAGGGAAAGCGCTCCATGAACGCGTCGAGAGTCAACGCGAAGCCCAGATCGACGAGCGCCAGGCGATCCGGCCGCGCCCCCAGAACCGCGGGGTCGCTCTCCGTGCGGAAGCTCCCCAGCGACGCCTCGACGGCCCCCCGGTGGCCCGACCAGCGGGTCTCGGAGGCCACCCCCAGGAGGCGGTACGTCGTGCCGCCCTGACGCACGAACAGGACCCTGCCGGCCAGGCGGCCGCCGTCGGTCTCCGCCGTGAACGGCGCCGACGCGGCCTCCAGGCCGTTCACGGCGTCCGTGTCCCGGCGTCCGGCGGTGATACCCTCCTGGGCCAGGAAAGCGTCCAGGCCGGCGCCAGGCGTGCCTTCGCCGAGGGAGAGGACCATCATCGCGTCCTCCGCTTCCGCGACCGCCTGAACCGCCGTCCTGGTGTTCACGGTCGCCCACCCCTCCGGGAACGCGACCCGGAAGCGCAACTCAGGATGGTGGAAGACCGGCCCCTCGAAGTACCCCTCCCTGGGATCCGCTCCGAAGGTCAGCCCGTCCAGGCGGCGCACGAAGGAGGCGTGGCCCACCGTGGCGCCCGAGAAGTCCTCCCCAGACTCCGCGATCAGGGCCTGGATGTGCTCCACGCGGTTGGCGGGATCCGGGTGCGTGGACAGCCACTCGGGAACGCGTCCGCTCCCGGTCTGGAGGCGGCTCGCGCGGTCCAGCATGCGCATGACCCCCGCCAGCTCCCGGGGGTCGTGGTTCGTGCGGCGCATGTAGCGGACGCCCAGCTCGTCGGCCTGGGTCTCATCCCCCCGGGAGAAGCTCAGGGACAGGAGTTGGAGCCCCGCCATGGCGTAGCCGCCCACCGAACGGATGTCCTCCGACAGAACCATGCCGACCCCCAGAGCCACCTGGGCCAGGGTCTGTTGGCTCATCTGGTTGACGGAGTGCCGCGCGGTCACGTGCCCGATCTCGTGACCCAGGACGCCCACGAGTTGGGCCTCGGACGTGAAGTGGGCCAGGATGCCCCGGGTGATGTAGACGAAGCCGCCGGGCAGGGCGAACGCGTTCACGGTGGGATCGTCCAGCACCCGAAACGTCCAGGGCAGATCCGGGCGCTCCGACACCGCGGCGAGCCGCAGCCCCAGATCCCGCACGTAACGCTGGAGGGCACTGTCCGGATGAAGCCCGAGAGACGCCACGATCTGACCGTCGGCGTCGCGGCCCATGGCGATCTCCTGCCCCTCCCCGATGAACGCCAGTTGGCGGCGACCGGTGGCGGGATTGACGGCGCAGGCGAAGAGGGTCGTCAGCGCCGCGCCGAGCAGGATCGCCGTGGCTGCCCGCGCGGGCCGGCGGATGGTCGGCATGGTCACTCCCTGGCGGTCACGAGGTGCGGTCCTCCCCGCCCTGCCCGATGGGCGGGACGGTATCTCCACAACCGGAAGATCAGAAAGGTCGGGGTCCGGCGAAAGCCGCCCGGACCGCGGGCACCGGATCTTGACGTCCCCTGCGCCCCGAGTCCACGTTCCGGCCGGCGGCCCGGAACGCGGAACCCCAACCGGCAGGTCGACACGCATGTACAGAACGCTCACCCCGGCGCTCCTTGCGGCCGTGCTCGCTTTCGGATGCAGGGGCGAGGACACCTCGACCACGGCGCCCGACCTCGACCGGGAGGTCTTCATCGCCACCTACGTCGACCTTCGCGACGCCGTCCTGGACCGGACCGATACCGTGCTGGACGCGGACACGCGCCGCCAGATCCTGGAGCGCCACGGGGTCACCGCCGACGATCTCCTGGCCTTCGCCGAAGCCCACGGCGCTGACGTGGGCTACATGCGCCGGGTGTGGGACGAGGTGGAGGAGCGCCTCAATCCCCAGGAGGTGGCCGTGCCGGAGGACTCCCTTTCCGGGGAGGCCGGCCGATGACCGGGCAGCAGTTCCGGCGCGCGTATTCGGGCGCGCCGTGGGAGGAGCGGGTGGGGTATTGCCGGGCACTGCGCGTGGGGAGCCAGGTCTTCGTCACCGGAACCGCGGCCGTGGACGCCGATGGCTCGATTCACGCCCCGGGCGACGCCTACGCGCAGACCGTCCGCTGCCTGGAGATCATCCGGGACTCCCTGTCCGAGCTGGACGTGGGCATGGACCGGGTGACCCGCACGCGCATGTTCGTGACCGATATCTCCCGCTGGGAGGAGTTCGGCAGGGCGCATCGGGAGGTGTTCCTCGGTCATCCGCCCGCGACCGCGATGGTGGAGGTCAAACAGCTCATCCACCCCGACATGCTCATCGAGATCGAGGCCGACGCGGTGGCGTGAGTCCGGCGGGCGCCTACTCCCACTCGATGGTCGCTGGGGGCTTCGAGCTGACGTCGTAGGTCACCCGGTTCACGCCGTCCACCTCGTTGATGATGCGCGTGGCCATGCGCCCCAGGACGTCGCCGGGAAAGGGATACCAGTCGGCGGTCATGCCGTCCCGGGACGTCACCGCGCGGAGGGCCACCACGTTGTCGTAGGTGCGGGCGTCACCCATGACCCCCACGGCGCGCACCGGCAGGAGCACCGCGAAGGCCTGCCAGATATCGTCGTAGAGGCCCGCCTGGCGGATCTCCTCCAGGAAGACGGCGTCCGCTTCCCGGAGCACGGCGAGGCGCTCCCGGGTCACCTCCCCCAGCACCCGCACGGCCAGGCCCGGCCCGGGGAACGGGTGCCGTCCCACGAACTCCTCCGGGAGGCCCAGCTCCCGCCCCACCTGCCGGACCTCATCCTTGAACAGCTCCCGCAGAGGCTCCACCAGCTCGAAGGGCACATCCTCGGGCAGGCCGCCCACGTTGTGGTGGGTCTTGATCGTGTCGGAGGGACCCCGGACCGAGTGGGACTCGATGACGTCCGGGTAGAGGGTGCCCTGGACCAGGAAGCGCGCGCCCGTCCCCTCGGCCTCGGCCGTGCGCGTGAACACCTCGATGAAGACCCGACCGATCTCCTTTCTCTTCCGCTCCGGATCCTCGACCCCCGCGAGCGCATCCAGGAAGGCGTCTTCGGCGTCGACCACGACGAGCCTCATGCCCATGTGCTTGCGGAACGTCCGCTCCACCGCGTCCCGCTCGTGCTTCCTGAGCAGGCCGTTGTCCACGAAGATGCACGTAAGCCGGTCTCCGATGGCCCGGTGCACCAGGGTGGCGGCCACGGCGGAGTCCACGCCGCCGGACAGGCCACAGATGGCCGCGGCGTCTCCGACCCGCTCGCGGATGCTCGCCACGGTGTCTTCGATGAAGGCCCCCGCCGTCCATGACGGAGAGCAGCCGCACACGCCGAACAGGAAGTTCGAGACGATCTCGTCCCCCCGGAGGGTGTGGGCCACCTCCGGATGGAACTGCACTCCGTAGATGCGCCGGTCCCGGGCTCCGAAGGCGGCCACGGGCAGCGCGTCCGTCGAGGCCAGGACCTCGTACCCCGCCGGGGGCACGTCCACGTGGTCTCCATGGGAGCACCACACCTGGGTCTCTTCGGCGGGGTCGAAGCCCTCGAACAGCCCTTCAGCGCTGGCAACGCGCAGGGCGGCCCTTCCGTACTCCCGGCGCCCCCGCACCACGTCGCCGCCCTCGAGGTGGGCGATGATCTGCATCCCGTAGCAGATGCCCAGGACGGGAACGCCAAGCTTCAGGAGCCCGGGGTCGGCGGTGGGTACGTCGGCGTCATAGACGGACGACGGTCCACCCGAGAGGATGATCCCGTCCGGTGCCCAGTCCCGGATCCAATCCAGGGAGCGGGTGGGCGCGTGGATCTCGCTGTAGACCCGCTCGTCCCGGATGCGGCGGGCGATGAGCTGCGTGAACTGGGACCCGTAGTCAAGGATCAGGATGCGGTGGTGGTCGCGCACGTCGGGCTCACTCCTCGTCTCTCGTTCGGTGATGCCTGCCTCAGGTGGACGCCCGACGCCCCCCATTCGTCCGGTGCCGCCGCAAGGTGAGCGCGCCGGGCAGGATGAAGAGGAGCAGGGAGGCCGCGGCCCACGTGGGTCGGAACGGCCAACCCAGGGAAGCATCGAGCACGAACGCCACCAGGGCGCCCGCCACGAGGGCGAGGGCCATGGCGCCACCCAGGAGCATGACCTCCAGGATGCCCAGGCGCCGGATGGCCCGCCCCGCGACCTGGCGGGTGAGCCGGGATTCCAGGTCCTCCGTCATGACCCCGAGTTCCCGACCAGAAGGTCGTCGAGGGCGACCTCCCTTTCGCGTCCGGACTCCATGTCCCGGACCATGGCGACGCCCCGGGCCGCTTCCTCGGGGCCCAGGACAATGACCTCCCGGGCCCCCTCGGTGCCGGCTGCGGCGAACTGCTTTCGCACCGCCTGGCGGCGCAGTGGAAAGACCACGCTACGACCCTTCTCCCGCAACGCGTGGGCCACCCTCAGGGCCGTGTCGGTCTGATCGTCGCCGATGGAGACGATGAAGGCGTCCACCCGCCGGCGGTAAGGCTCCACCAGGTCCCGATCCCGAAGAAGCTCGGTCAGAACCACGTCGCCCATCCCGAACCCGACCGCCGGGAGCGGCTCGGCGCCGACGAGCTCCAGGAGGCGGTCGTAACGGCCTCCCCCGCAGATGGCGCGCAGCTCCCGTTTCCGGTCGAACAGCTCGAAGACCAGGCCCGTGTAGTAGGCCAGCCCACGCACGATGGTCAGGTCGAACGCCACGAATTCGCCCAGGCCCATGGACGCGAGCGCCCCCAGGTACTCGCGGAGCCGCCCCACCCCCTCGGCCACGTCGTCGCGGCCGCCGAAGCGGGCCTCGATGGCGTCGAGTTCCGGATCCTCGAAGAGGTCCAGGGTGGCCCGCGCGACGCTGGGGGACACGCCCACGTCGCTCTCCAGACGCGCCAGGCTGCGGTCCCTGCTTTCGCGATCGAGCTTGTCGACCACGGAAAAGGCGGCGTTCAGCCTCTCCGCGGGTACGTGTAGCGCCTCCAGGAGAGCGCCCAGGAGGCGCCGGTCGCTCACGCGGGCCCGGAAGTCCTCGACGCCCAGCCCCAGCTCCCGCAGCCCGTCGATCGCCACCGCCAGGATCTCGGCGTCGGCGAGGACGCCTTCCTCGCCCACGATGTCAACGTTCCACTGGAAGTGTTCCCGGAGCCGTCCCCGTTGCTGGCGCTCGTAGCGGAAGAGCTGGGGAACGCTGAACCAGCGGATCGGCTTGCTCATCGCCCGGCTGCGCTCCCCCAGGATGCGGGCGAGGGACGGGGTCATCTCGGGGCGCAGCGTAACGGAGCGCCCCCCCTTGTCCAGGAAGTTGTACAGCTGGCCCACGATCTCCTCACCGCTCTTCTCGACGTAGAGATCGAGGCCCTCGAGGGGAGGACCGTCGTATTCGCAAAAGCCGTAGCGCCGGGAAACCCGGCGCCAGGCCTCGCAGATCGTCGTCCGCACCTCCATGTCCTCAGGGGGAAAGTCCCTGAAGCCCGGAAGGCGCTTGAAGGTGGGGGATGCCATGGCCCGCAAACTTATCAGCCTCCGGGCGCCTTCACCAAGCGACCGCGGCTGCCCGGACCGGGGCTCAGGGCCTGGCCGGGAAGGGCTCCAGCCCCAGGGTCCGAAGGGCGCTCCCCACGGTGTAGACCGACCCGGTGACCACGACGGTTCCCTCCCCCGCCGCCCTGCGCGCACGTCGCAACGCCTCGGGAAAGTCCTCCTCCACCGCGAGGGGGCACGGCGTCCCGCCCGGGAGGCCCTCGACCACCGCCATGGCTTCCCGGGGATTCCAACGCCGCTCCAGCGGGGCTGAGGGGCTGAGGGTGAGGAATGCGCGTTCTACCCGCTCGAAAAGCGGGGGTAGCATGACGCCCCATTCCTTGTCGCCCAGGACACCCACCACCGCCACGAGAGGGCGCGGAAGGTCAAGGCGATCCAGGGTATCCACAAGAGACTCCGTCCCGGCCACGTTGTGG
>DASWKP010000059.1:0-2275 GCA_036396575.1 Longimicrobiales bacterium
TCCTCGCGTCCGTCGCACCGGGCCAGCCACCGGTCGAAGGCGGCCTTGATGTTGGCCAGGGTGGCAGCCTCCACATCCACCTCGTTCCCGTCGGGGAGCCGGTACGTCTCCGCGGGTGAGGTCAGAAGCTCGGCGCTTCCCAGCGGCACCTCCGGGTTGTTGAGCTGGGTCAGGAACCAGTCGGTCACCGCCCGCGCGGAGAGCGGCGGGGAGGAGAGCTGACTGAGCCGCACCCCGCGGAGGTGGTCCAGGGGCTGTGCCCCGCCGGTCAGGTGCCGGTACGCGCCCACCCCGACCGCGAACAGATGGGCGGCCGGCTCGCCGCCCCCGGTGTCGAAGACCGTGGTCACGGAGCGGGCTCCCCGACCCGCTCGCCCAGACGATCGTGGAAGCTGGGACGGGTGAAGTAAGTCATGTGAGCCAGGAAGATCCCCTCGCCCGTCGAGTACTCGTAGTCCTCGACGCCGGCGAAGACGCCCTCGGCTACGAATCCCAGCACGTCGTTTCGGTCGAAGATGTTGATCCACCGTCCTACCCCGGATGGCTTGCGGACCCGGTCGGTGGCCGGGTTCCGGGGGATGTCATTGTCGCTCGCTGCGAAGAGCTTCAGCTCCTCGAAGAAGGCCACCTGGGAGCCCACCGTGACCAGGACGTCCACGGGGATGTCGGGCCGGAAGTGGGTCAGGGCGTCGTACACGATGTTGCCGCCCATGCTGTGGGCCACCACGATCAGCTTCCTGTCGGCATCCGTCGCCGAGCGGGCGGCTTCCTCCAGCGCGCCGGACACCTCGGCCATGATGGGGCCGGGCTGGTCGCGGGTGCCCCGCTCACGGAGGTACACCAGGATGTCGCCCAGGAACAGGGTGGCCGCCCGGTGGGCAGGCCCCCGGGCCACCTCGGCTACCGCCCGCCCGGAGACCCGCCCTACGACCCCGCGGATCCGGTCGGCGGCCTCCCGGAGCCTGTCCCACGTCTCGGAGAAGCCCAGCGACTCGTATCGCGGAGCTTCAGGTCCCTCCGTTCGCGGCCCCTCCCACGCCTCGACGTGGGCTTCCAGCTGGAGCAAGAAGTCGTCGTCCGTCTCCACGCTGTTCAGCCAGTCCCAGTCCGTGTTCTGGCGCGCGTACCGGACGGCTCGCTGGGCCGATCGGGACAGCTCGCTCAGCTTCCCCGGGTTCTCCGCGGCCCCCGCCCACAGGAGATCGATGGCATCTTCCACGGACCGGCGGGCCGTGGCCACCAGCGGCGCCTTGGGCGTGATGGGATCGTCGGGTGGGATGGCTGCACCCACCAGCGCGGCCATCTCCTGGTCGGTGGCCAGGTCTTCCGCGCCCAGGGCTTCCACGTCCGCGGCGGGGAGAGAGGCATGGTTCCAGGCTGGCCGAGCTCCATGATCGCCCCAGTACGGATTGAGGATGGTCACCGATTCCGGCTCCGCGCTGACCGCCGGGAGGAGGAACCGCCGGAACAGGGCATCGCGAGCGGCCACGGACCCATCGAATCCCGGGCCTCGCCGGGTGCTCACCCCATGAACGAACACCAGAGGCATCGGCTTCCTTCCCTCGAGCTTCCGTCGCCCCGAACGATAATCTCGGCCGGCGGGGGGGAACAATCCCTCGTTTGCCCTACACGACCGAACAGCGGGTCGATGGCACCCTTCTACCGCTCGTCCGTATCCGTTCGGCGGTCGCTAGGTGGCGCACGCAAGGCATCCTCGAACGACACAGCCGGCGGACCGGTACGTCGAACCGGGCGTGGGCCCCATCCGCGTGGTCGCGGTCTGCGTCAGTCGCGCCAGGCGTTGGCGATGGCGATGATGTTGCCCTCGCTGTCCGTGCACCACGCGCTCTTGAGCGTGTGGCCGTCCGCCTCCATGGTGGCCACGCCGTCGACCGTCTTGAGCCCCGGGAAGTCGTACTCCGCGAACTCGACACCGGCCGAGCGGAGCTCCGCCACCGTGGCTTCGACGTCGTCGACCTCCAGGCCCATCGCCGTGGCCTGGTTGGTGCCGGCGAACTGGCTCGGATACAGCATGAACCGGCTGTCTCCGACCTCGTAATAGGAGCCTTGGTCGCCCATCTCCTGGACCGGCTTGAGGCCAAGCTTGTCGGCGTACCAGCTCTTCGCCCGTTCGAAATCCTTGGCTGGCAGAGCCGCTCCCGCCCGTACGAACGTCGCCATGCGCACCACCTCCTAGCCCTGAACCTAGGCTCCTGCGCGACGGGCGTCAACCCGTCCGAAAGGGACCGGCTAGATCCGGTCCATGGCGAATCTC
>DASWKP010000060.1:0-2180 GCA_036396575.1 Longimicrobiales bacterium
GGATCGCGTCCCTTACCAACAAGAGCCTGGTCCGCCAGCGGGACGCCGAGCACGCCGACGAGACCCGCTTCTTCACCCTCCAGACGATCTGGGAGTACGCGGCGGAGCGCTTCCTCGAGCTGCCGGACGCGGACGAGCTGAAGGGGCGCCACGCCGCCCACTTCCTTGACCTGGTGACGCGATCAGCGCCGGAGCTGTTCGGTCCCCGGCAGGCCGAGCTCCTCGATCAGCTGGCCTACGAGCACGACAACTTCCGGACGGCCATCGCCGCCTCCATCGAGCGAGGGGACGTGGAGACCGCCCTGCTCCTGGGAGCGAACCTGTGGCGGTACTGGCAGATGCGGGGTCACCTGCTCGAGGCTTCGGAGCGGCTGCGCGCCCTGGTGGACCTTTCCGGCGCCGAGGAGCACCCGGAGGCGCTGGCCGCCGCACTGGAAGGCGCGGGGGGCGTCCACTACTGGATGGCCGATTGGGAGCGAGCCAAGGATTTCTACGCGCGCTGCCTGGAGCTTCGGCGGACCCTGGACGACCGGGGCGCGCTGGCCGAGGCGATCTACAACCTGTCGTTCCTGTTCACCGTGCCGCCGCCGCCGCGCCAGGACCTGGACCGCGGCCGGGACCTGCTCCGGGAGGCGGAGACGCTGTTCCGTGAGGTGGACGACCGGAGCGGGCTGGCCAAGGTCCTGTGGGGTCTGGGATCGACCGGGACCGTGCAGAACGATTGGGACAGCGCGGTGGCGTTCAGCCTGGAGGCGGCCGACCTGTTCCGTGAGCTCGGCGACCGGTTCAGCCTGGGGTGGGCCCTGAACTCGCTGGGGACCGGCTACCTGGGGAAGGGGGAGCTGGAGGCGGCCCGAGACGCGTTCGAGGAAGGCCTCGACCTGTTCCTCGGTGCCGGGGACGTGACCGGGATCGGGCTGCTGCTGGGCGACATCTCGCTCCTGTCGGCTATGGAGGGCGACCATGCGCGAGGCGCTCTCCTGCGGGGCGCCGCGCTCCGGGTGGAGGAGCAGAGCGGGCAGGGCCTGGTCACGAACCTCGACGTGTACATGCCCTGGGACCTCGACCTGCGTCGGGGGCCCCTCCCCCAGGAGGAGTGGGACCGCCTGGTCGACGACGGCGGCCGGCTCTCCGTCGACGAGGCCGTGGCCCTGGCCCGGAAACGGGACTGACGGCCGCCCGACGCGGGGACGATAATGGCGGCCAGAGCCAGGAGGTGACCACCATGGGTGACCAGGACGTCTTTCCCCTGATGGGGATCGATCACGTGGAGTACTGGGTGGGCAACGCCCGCCAGGCCGCGTCCTTCTACTCCAAGGTCATGGGGTTCCACGTCACGGCGTACAGCGGTCCGGAGACCAAGGTCCGCGACCGGGCGTCGTGGGTGTGCGAGCAGGGTGACATCCGCTACGTGTTCACCGGCGCAATGGGCCCCGTGAGCCCCATCGCCAGGCACGCGTTCGAGCACGGCGACGGCGTTCGCGACGTGGCGCTCCGGGTCCCCGACGCCGCCCACGCCTGGGAGCAGACCACCTCGCGCGGCGCGGAGAGCGTCCTCGAGCCCACCGTGTCCGAGGACGAGCACGGCAAGGTCGTGCGGGCCTCGATCAAGGCGTACGGGGAGACCCTGCACTCGTTCATCGAGCGCGAGAACTACTCGGGGCCGTTCCTGCCCGGCTACCGGGCCGAGGAGGCCTTCCCCGACGACGCCCCCCCCGTGGGCCTCAAGGCCATCGACCACGTGGTGTGCAACGTGGAGCTCGGGCAGATGAACCAGATGGTCGAGTTCTACGCGCGGATCCTGGGCTTCAGCCAGCTGGTGCACTTCCGCGACGACCAGATCTCCACCGAGTACACCGCGCTGATGTCCAAGGTGATGTGGGACGGCAAGGGCCGGGTCAAGTTCCCCATCAACGAGCCGGCCGAGGGAAAGAAGAAGTCCCAGATCGAGGAGTACCTCGACTTCTACCGCTCGCCTGGCGTGCAGCACATCGCCATGGCCACCGACGACATCGTCACCGCCGTGGACGCCCTCCGAGCCCGGGGCATGCGGTTCATCCGGGTCCCGGCCACCTACTACCGGACCATCCGCGAGAAGGTGGGGACCATCGAGGAGGAGTGGTCGGACATCGAGCGGCTGAACATCCTGGCCGACCGGGACGAGGAGGGATACCTTCTTC
>DASWKP010000061.1:0-8642 GCA_036396575.1 Longimicrobiales bacterium
TCTTTGGCTGCCATGCTCTATCTCCTCGTTTTCGCTTGGTGGCGTTACTTGATGACGGCGAGAATGTCGGACTCACGGACGACGAGGTATTCATCCCCGTCCAGGGTCACATCCGTGCCGCTGTACTTCCCGTAAAGCACCCTGTTGCCCACCTCGACATCCATGGGCAGCCGAGTGCCGTCATCGCTGACCTTGCCCGGGCCTACGGCGACGACCTCGCCCTGTTGGGGCTTCTCTTTGGCCGTGTCCGGGATGATGATGCCGCCTCGCATCTGCTCGGTTTCCTCCAGCGGCTTCACGACCACACGGTCGGCGAGAGGCTGGATCTTGTCCGCAACGGACATACACATCCTCCTCGTGGAACGGGTCTGAAAAAGGGGTCTCGGTATTATTGGCACTCATGAGACATGAGTGCTAACGATATCTGTGGAACGAAGATACCAAGTGTTCGGTGGGTGTCAAGCGGGTGCTGGCCCCGTCAGGCGCTAGCGCAGGCTCCAGCGGTGGCTCCGCCACCTGGTGCTTCCGGCCTCGATCCCGCCGGCCGCGAGCGCCACCACCCTCCAGCGGATTCCGTTGCCATCGGCCCGCTGGGCCAGCCAGTCCGGCGCCCGGTAGCTGGTGGTGCCGGCCTCCAGGAATGCCGACGTCAGGGGCGCGCCGGTCACGAGCCGCACTTCAAGGCGGTACACCAGAGCCCCCGGCATGTCGGACCAGGTGAAGTCCACTGGAAGATCCGTGGGCAGGGCCACGCCCGGCAACGGCGTGAGGAGTTGGAAGCCGGTCTCACGGTCGGTGGGCGCCGCATCGGCGTTGCCCACGAAGTAGCGGAGGATCGGCATGGGGAAGCCAGCCACGGCTCCCGAGTGGACGGTGCCCTCCCCTGCCCCAGCCGCGGCCAGACTGGAGTCGCCTTCCTTGTCGTCGCTGGCCTCGATGCGAAGGAGCACCTGGTAGAGGCCCTGGAGGTCGCTGGGTAGGGCGTCCACGGGAGGCCCCTCCAGCACGAACTCTCCGTCGGGCGGCAGGAACACGTTGAAGCGGGAGAGCTCCGTGTAGGTCCGCTGTGTACCGCGCACCTCCACCGGCAGCGTCCCCTCGGTGAGGAGATCCTCGGCGGAGGGGGGCTCCTCGCCCGGTAGCACCACCTCCCAACGGCCGACGAGTCGACCGGTGCCGTTGTAGAGGATGTGCGCCTGGATCGGGGGCATCTCATCGCCGGTACCCATCGTCAGGAGCTCCTCGTCTCCGGCGAAGGCCACCTGGACATCCAGGAGGCTGAAGGGCACCCGGGCCCCTCCCCCGGAAAGCCGGCACGTCACCGTCACGTACTGGTCCGGCCCTACGCCGGATGGATCGATGAACCTCCTCACGTAGAAGAAGCTCGACGTGGCGCCATCCGCCGCGGCCTGATAAGCCCGCCGCGCCACCGACGGTGGAATGGACATGATGTCGGTAAAGCCGTCCTCGCCGCTGGTACGGGACAGGTCCACGCGCAGAGGCAGGCTGCCGAAGATGGTCGCCGGATCACACATGCTGCCGATGTCCGGATTGGCCGGGATCAGCTCACCGCACCACAGGGCCTCGTCCGCCACGTAGCCGTCCAGGTTCCCGAAGGTGAGGAAGACCGTGGTGGCCCCCTGGGCGCTCACGTTGACGCCCGTGGGGTGACGGGAGATCTGGGCCGTGGCGGGCTGGGCAAGGGCCAGGGCCAGTACGAGAGCGGTGGCGCAATGGCGGGTCGTCGCGCTTCTCATGAGGTCCTCCATCGTGGTCACCTCCCTCCAAGGCTGAAGCTCAGCCCGGCGTTGACGCTCCAGCGTTCCCGGTCGTCGGCCACGTCCCTCACCCGATCGACGCGAGTGGACTCGTTGCGGGCGTACCGGATGAAGTATTGGCCGTTGACGCCGCTGGCGCCGGGCACCGCCGAGGACCAGCGGACGTCGAAGCTTGTGTTGCCCTGCTCCCGGGTCTCGGCGTCGTCCTCCTTGAACGTGTCCGAGTAGGACACGGCCAGGGTCGAACGCTGAAAGGGGCGCCAGTTGGCGCGGACGCCGTAACGGCGGCTGTGGTCGATCTCCTCCCGCTCGATGGACTCGGCCTCCTCCCACGACACGTCCACGTTCAGGGAGAGCGTGCCGTGTGGCTTGAGGCCCACCGCGATCGCGTCCACGCGCCCCTTGAAGTCGGCCTGCTCCCTGCCCGTCTGGCGGTTGTCCTGTTCCGACAGGTCCACCTTGTAGCTCAGGTCCACCTTGCTGAAGCGCCAGCCGGCCGACGCCGAGTGCGTGGTGTTCTCCTGGTCCGGAACGTGGTCGGCGCTGAAGCCCCCGTTTTCAGGCAGTGCTTCGCCGAACTGGTGGTTCCGGTTGAGTCGGTACTGAAGCGCCGGAAGCCAGGCGGAGTTCTCCCCCCGAAAGATGGTGGGCAGGGGAACGCCGACCGTCAGGGAGCGCCGCTCGGTATTGGACGTCAGGATGGAGGCGATCCTGTCCAGGTTGTCTTCGGAATCGGAGAGGGACGCCTGCACCGCGATCCCGGCGATGTCGGCGCGCACGTCGTACTGATTCTGGAGCTGGTCGGCACCCACCGAGGCGCCGACCGAACGGTAGAGCGGGTCCACGCGCTCGTGCCTGATCCCCACCGACAGGCGTGCCCTCCGGTTGGCGCCAAGGCTCAGGTTCTTGAGAAGGTCCAGGTCTCCGTTCACGAAGCGCGCCTGCCGGGACTCCTCCCGCACCGCCACCAGATCCTGACCCTGCTCGAGCGTGGGATCCTCGGGATTGTCGAACGTGCTCTCGGCAAAGCCCGCCTCGAAGCGCAGCCGCCTCCCAAGGCCCTGGCCCTGGACCCGGACGCCGAGGCCGCTGCTCTTCTCGGCGTCGCTGATCTGGCCCTGGTTGAAGCCCGAGCGGGGGAGCTTGGAGCCGTCCATATAGGACAGCTCTACCCTGAGGGCCCCGGGCGTGGAGAGGGCCTCGAGCCCCACCGAGGCGCTCATGAGGCGATGGTCTCCGTCGTCGAGGCCCACGAGGTCGTCCCATCCGACCACGCTGCTGCCGTTGGTCACGCCTACCTCGGCGTCGACGCGTGACCCCGGCGTCAGGCTGAGGGTGGCTCCGCGCGCCGAGAAGCCATTCATCAGATAGCTGTTCCGTCCCGCACGGACATGCCCCACTTCGATCCCCACCACGTCGGATCGGAAGGTCGCCTTGTAACTGGACAGATCCGCTTTGGGAGCTTCCTCTCCCCGGTCCCTGAAGCGCAGCGCGTTTTCCTGGTGATTGACTCCCAACACGGTGGCGTCCAGCCCCAGGGTAAACGCCGCATGGATCTGCTCCACGCCGAGGTCGAGCGTCGCGTCCACGTTCTGGAAGGTGTTCGGCTCGAACCCCTCGTCGGGCTTCTGGCCCTCATCGAGCTGCGCCTTGACTCCCACGTCCAGCTTCGGGCTGACATCCCGGCGCCGAAAGCCGAACGTGCCTTCCACACGGAACGTTTCCCGGGCCACCTCACTCCAGGCTCCCTCCTCGCTCACGTGGTAGACGACGAGATCGCTCTCGCCGGCAGGCAGCGTCGCGACCTGCGGCGAGAAGGCGAGGGTCTGGCCGGAGGCCCGGAAGAGCCCCGTGAAGTCCGTTTCGCCGATGAAGACGGCCACTGCCTCCCGGGTTCGGTCCAGGGGCCGGCTCAGGGTCAGCTCGACGGACGCGTCTCGCTGGACGAAACCGTCTCCCGGAAGGTTGGTCTGTACCGTGAGGTCCTGGGCCCCGATGGCCGGGACGATAAGGAACGACAGTGCCGCCAACAGCACGCCGCAGCGGGCCATGCGGTCCTCCGGATGTGAGTCGTGATTTCGCGCCTCCATGACGAAGGACGCACGGCACCCCTGCGCATTCTCACAGTCACTGATGAAGCGGGTTGGAGAATCCGGCCGCAGCCGCCTATTTTGCGACTCGGCCCGCAACCACCGACGCGAGCGTCCAGAAGGGCCCAAGCCGCCCACGCAGCCGAATGGCGAGTCGCATGCCCGAACCCTCCCGAGCGATGAGCGACCGGCTCGAACGCGTTCTACTCGCCTTTCGGCTGCGCGTTCGCCAGGTCGGGTACGGCCATGGGCTCCGGGATCACGACGTGGACGAACTGGAGCAGGAGATCCGCATCCGTCTGTGGAAAGCGGGGGAGCGAGGTGAGAATATCGACGCCCTTCCCGCGTCCTATGTTCGGAAGGTGGCGGTCTCGGCTGCCACGGATCTCCTTCGGCGCAGGCGGGCCCGACGCGTGGACGAAACCACGACCCTGGCGGCGGCGGAGGCCTCCGGAGCCCTGCGCTCCGAAGGCGAAACACCCGAAGGCCTGCTGGAGCACGGCGAGTTGGCCAGCGAGATCGACGAGGCTCTGGGGAGGCTCGGACCCACGCGGGAGCCCGTCGTGCGGATGTACCTGGCGGGCTACAGCCGACATGAGATCTCCGATCTGCTTCGCTGGACCGAGGCGAAGACGAGAAACTTGCTCTACCGCGGCCTGGGTGACCTCCGGGAAGAGCTCCGCAAGGGAGGCGTGTACCCAACGTGAGCGGCGACATCACCGAAGAGCGACTGCGGCAGGCCTACGAGCGGATGTTGGCGGATCGCGCCCGGCGGCAGCCGCCCGTTGCCATCGAGCGGCTCGCCGCGCTGGTCCGTGGAGACGGCCCCGAGGAGGACCGCCTGCGAACGCTCAACTCTGTCATGGGCGACGAGGGACAGAGAGCCGACTTCGAGCTTCTCCGGGCCACCACGGTGGCCGCGGAGGCGGAGGCGGGCTTCGCGCGCTCCTGGCTTTCCTCGCCGTCGCTCAGGGCCGCCGCGGCGCTCGTCGTAGCCATTGGACTCGGGACGATGTGGTGGCAGACCCGGGGCGGACCGGAGGCCAGCCGCGGCTCTGAAGTGGAGGTCCTGCTGGTGGCACCGGAGGACGGCGCCGAAGTGGAGGCACCCCCGACCTTCCGGTGGCGGTCGGTCCCGGAGACGCGATCCTATCGCCTTCAGGTCCTCACGACGGAGGGTGAGGTGGCCCTGGACGAGACCCTCGTGGACACGCTCTTCGCGGCCCCGGATGAGTTGGAGTGGAGGTCCGTGGAGCACCTGTGGTGGGTCACGGCCGACGTCGAGGGAGGTCAGGAGGTCTCGGCCAGGCCCCGGCGCTTCCGCATCCGTGCGACAGTTCCGTAGATCAAGACGGCTGCCGCGACCGCACCGAGCCCCCATCCCGTCGGGGCCATCCAGGGGCGGGGCGCCCGCAGCGCCGGCCGAACCCGCCCGTCCCCCAGGACCGTGAGGGACGCCCATTGGTCCGGCGGGGCCCCACGCTCCATGGCGTTGAGCTTGGCGGTCCTGAGCGCGTCGGTCACGGTCGATCCCCGGGCCATCTCCCGGTAGAGGTCGTCGATCATGGTCACGGCGGCCTCGTCGCCGAGCGGCCAGTACGACGCCACGACCGCTCGGGCTCCGGCCTCCAGGAAAGGCGCAGCCAGACCCTGCATCCCCTCGGCGGCCAGCACCGTGCCATCGGCGGTCTCGCACGCCGACAAGACGACCAGGTCGGCGTCCAGCTCCAGCGCGGCCACCTCGCCCGGGTAGACGAGGCCGTCCTCGCCTTCGCCGGGAGCCAGCAGGAGAGCCGTACGCAGAAGGGACCGCTCGGACACCACCGCGTGGGTGGCGAAGTGGAGAACCGCCGCGGCGCCGCCGGACCGTCCCTTGAGGGTCGCCTCGCTGGCGGCGGCGCCAGTCAGCACCCGGCCGGGCCGGCCGTAGCGGGCGACGGCCCGGACCTCCTGTCTCGAACCCGGTAGTCCGGGAAGGTCCGACGGGACGAGCGAGGCCCACTCCGGACCCCCGCCGTCGCGGTGCTCGCCGAGGGTCGGGTCCCCGAAGGCGAGGAGCTCAGTAGACGTCCCGGCCGGTCGCCGATCGTCGTCCGGGTGCGCGGCCACGAACGACACCGACGGAGCCAGCGACGTGACGAAGCGCTCGACCACCCTTCGCCCATCGGAGAGGAGCAGGGCGTCGAAGGGCAGTCGGTGCAAGGCGCCGTCCGGGACCAGTATGAGGCGGTCGACGCTCGGGGGGAGCAACTCGACCGCGGGTGCCAGGAGGAGGTCGCCCAGGCTCCGGGCCAGGATGGCGGCGCCAGCACCTCCGGACAGGAGCCTCACGAAACGGTCGATGTCGTCGGCCAACGAATCCAGGGGCGGTAGGGGTACGGCGACCAGGGTCGAAGCCGTGACGACGAAGGCCGTCGTGGGCCCACCGCCCCGGTCCACCACGAAGGACACCACCGCCTCCGTCGGACTCAGCGTGGCCTGGATGCGATCGCGCCCCGTCACGACCATCGCCTCCCGCGCTCCTCCTGCTGTCGTGTCCGCCGGCTGCGGACCGCCGTCCCGCGGGCCGGGCACCCGCTCGTCCGATCCGTCGTCAGAAGCGTCCTCCAGGGAGCTTCGGCGGGCCACCCGGTCGAGGAGGACACGCGACCGCTGCGCCTCCGACAGGGCCAGCGCCTCATCGACCCGTCCACCAGCGGCCACGCTCGCGATGATCCCCGCGATGCCCAGATCGCGGTCCCAGTCGAACTTGCGGGCGTGCAGGACCGACAGGCGAAACTGGCGCGCCCCCAGGACGGCCCGGTACCCGTCGAGCTCGCCCAGGGCGGCGGCGAGCTCCGCACCCGCCCCGGCGATGTCGCCCTGCCCCACCCGGGCTTCGGCCAGGCGGGCCTGGGCATCGAAGCGGAACTCGTGTGTGTTGCGGGTCACCGGCACGCGATCGAGGAAACCCCGGAAACGCGCCTCGGCCTCTGAGAAGGCGCCCCGATCCAGAGCCAGGAGCCCCAGGGCGTAGGTGTGGTCGTAGAGGGAGTATCCGGGCATGCGGAGTTCGTCGGCCCAGCGGGCAGCCTCCTCGAGGAGCCCCTCGGCCAGGTCGAGCTCGCCCCCCCGGCGCGCCACCGATGCCAGCTTCTGGACGAGCGTGACCCCGAGGGCGGGGTTGCCGGCGCGCGTCAGCTCCAGGGCCTCCTCGTACGCGGTCTCTGCCGCCTCCAGGTCTCCGGCCAGGTTTGCGGCGTCGCCCTGGACACCCCGGAGGAACGCCAGGCCCCACAGATCCCCCAGCTCCCGAAGGAGGGCCTCGGCTCGGCGGGCGTGGGCCCGCGCCGCCACGGGATCGTCCAGGCGGAGAGAGATGTCCGCCAGGTTCATGGAAGCCCACGCCTCGACGGAGCGGTTTCTCGACGCGGCGGCATGTCCGAGGGCTTCGTTGAGCTGGCGGATCGCCGCGCCGAACTGTCCGTAGGTGCTCCTCAAGAAGGCGTTCCACTGGAGCGTGGCAGCCAGCCCGGAGAGGTTGCCGGTCTCTCGTTGCAGGGCGGCGACCTCCCGGAGGTTCCGGAAGGCGTCGCTGGTGCGGCCCGCCCGCTCGTCATCCTGGGCCCGGACCGTGACGCAGGAGGCTTCCACCCTCTTGGACCCGGCGGCCCGGGCCAACTCGATGCCCTCGCTCGCGAGTACCAACGCCCTCGGATCCCCCGTCCGTACCAGCACGAGGCCCCTCTGGCAGCGGACCTGCGCGTGCAGGAGCGGATCGGAGGGCAGGATGGAATCAGCGCGGTCCAGGAGCGCCAGCGCCACCGCCGTGCCGTGGGAGCGTGCGCGCAGGGAGGCCAGGACCACAAGGGCCTCCGCCTCCACGGTGGCCTCCCCGTGGATGCGGGCCGCATCAGCCACCCGCCGCAACAGTTCGTCCGCCTCAGCGACCCGGAAGGACCCGGCCAGGGTCAGGCCCAGGCCCAGCGCCGCCAGCCGGGACTCGATGCGTACCAGCTCGTCGTCGCCATCCAGGAGCGCCCGGTACGCCGCCTCCGCCTCCTCGATGCGATAGGTGAGCCGGTCCAGTGCCGCCAGCCCCAGGATCGGACCGACAAGGTCCGGATCCTCCTCCCGCTCCCGCTCCCAGGCGCTGCGTAGGCTGGCCGCGGAGTCGGCCTCCACCGCGCGCACGGCCCGAGCGACCCTCTCCGTGGCCTCCACCACCACGGGAGGGGGATCCTGCTGGAGGGTGCTCGCTACCTGGGCGTGCGTGCCCCACGCCGGGCACAGGGTCCAGATGGCCAGCGTCCACATGGCCAACGCAAGGGGTGCCTGCCGCACGGGCCGCCACCTCCGGGAGGGTCCACAAGCTCCAACCACGTCGCTGGTCCGTGCCGCGGGAAGGCTCCACCTGGATGCCCACCGGGCACTCCAGCGACGCGGCCAGCGGAGGTCTCGCCCGGCCCGACCCTTCAGCCAGAGGGGTGCGCCAGGGCTTCTCCACCAGCGCATTCTGCGCGGCGTGGCGCCCGGACGCAACGAGGGAGTCGGAAGCGCCGCGAGCGGGCCCTGCCCTGAGCCCCAAAAGGCGAGGGGCCGGGGCTTCTCCGACAGGGCATTCTGCGCGGCGCAGCCCGCGGTCACAGCCCAGGGAGTGCCACCACGCGCCGCGCAGTATAGGCGAGCCCCGAAGGTCGAATACCGCGGTTAGCGAGCGGGCCCTGCCCTGAGCCCCAAAAGGCGAGGGGCCGGGGCTTCTCCGACAGGGCATTCTGCGCGGCGCAGCCCGCGG
>DASWKP010000062.1:0-2024 GCA_036396575.1 Longimicrobiales bacterium
AGGTCCGTGAGGGTGACCCCGCGAGCCGCCATGCCATCGGGGTCCAGGATCACCCGCATCTGGCGCCGCCGGCCACCGAAGACGTTGCTGGCCGCCACGCCGGTGACGCGCTCCAGACGGGGCTTGATGACGTTCTCGGCGAAATCGCGCTGGGTGGTGATGTCCACCGGATTGCCGGGGCGCGGCTGCAGGACGTACCAGGCCACGGCCTGGTCGCCCCGGTTCACCGTGAGGATCACCGGCTGATCCACATTGGGCGGGTAGCGGGGGACCTGGTTCAGGCGATTGGACACGCGCAGGCGGGCCGCGTCCAGGTCCGTGCCCACCTGGAACTTGAGGATCACCCGCGCCATGCCGTCCAGGCTTTCGCTGCTCATCTCCACGAGACCGTCGGTGGCCTTGAGATGCTCTTCCTGCTGGTCCACGATCTCGCGCTCCACCTCTTCGGGGCTGGCCCCCTTCCACATGGTCTCCACCGTGATCTCCGGCCGATCCACGGTGGGGACGAGCTGGATCGGGATTCGGGCCAGGGCCAGGCCCCCGAAGAGCACCAGGAGGATGACCCCCACCGCCACGCTCACGGGATAGGCGACAACAGCCTCGACGAGCCGGCGCAACACGGTCAGTTCTCCCTGCCCTGCACTTGGACCCGCTGGCCGTCCCGCAGGCGCTCGTTTCCCCGAACAACAACCATCTGGCCCGGGCGGAGCCCGCCGGCCACCTCCACGCTGGCCCCCTGGGCCGCCCCGGTCTGGACCCGCAGCTCGTGCACCATCTCACCGTTCACCACGTACACCAGCGTCGTCCCCGCCCGGTGCACGACGGCGTCCTTGGGCACCAGGATGGCCTCACGCCTTCCGCCCATACTGAAGGATACGCGGGCGAACATCCCGGGTTTGATAGCGCGATCCGGGTTCGGCACCCGCACCTTGACCCGAAACGTCCGGGACGCGACGTCCCCCTGTGGGACGATGGCGATCACCTCGCCTTGGGAGGTGCGGTCCCCCAGCGCATCGAAGTGGACCTCGGCCGGGTTGCCGGGCCGGAGGCGCCCCACGGCACGCTCGGGGAACGGCACGGCAATCTCCACCCGGCTCAGGTCCACGATCTCCACCAAGGGACCGCCCTTGGCCACCCACTGGCCCCGCTGTGTGTGCTCGACCGTCACCACGCCGTCGAATGGAGCCACGATCGTCATGCGGCTGATCTCGTCCGCCAGCCGGGCCACTTCCGCCTCCGCCACCTGGAGCTCCGCCCGGGCCCGGTCGATCCGCTCACGGCGAACGCCCGCCTCCATCATGCGCAGCCGGGCACGGGCCTGCTCGAGCCGCTGGCGGGCGGCCTCGTGGGCGGTCTCTGCGTCCTGGAGACTCTGCAGGGCCGTGGCCCCATCCGCATATAGCTCGCGCTGGCGGACCACCTCGCGCCGCGCGCGCTCGGCAGTAGCCTCCGCCTCGCGCGCCGAGGCGCGTGCCTCTTCCACCTCCTCGACGCGAAACCCGGCCTCCAGCTCGGTGAGCTCGTGGCGAACCCGTTCGCGCTGGGCGTTGGCGCCACGCAATTGGATCTCCAGCGAATCGGTGCGGAGCTGGGCCAGGCGGTCTCCGCGGCGGACCGCCGTTCCCTCCGTGACCATCAACTTCGCTACGATCCCCTCCACATCGCTGGCCACCAGGCTGCGGCGCTGGGGCTCAGCCGTGCCCACGAGGGTCACCTCGTCCGTGACCCGGCGCGAGACGACCGCTGCCACGGCCACGGGGGCGGGCGGCGGGCCGGCCTTCGGATCAGGCGTTTCTCCGGCGGCAGCCGCCGCTAGGAGGACCGGCGAGCCAAGGAGCCCCAACACAAGGAGCCCGATCAGTGGACCCATATCCCATCCCTTTACGGGGGGCAATTCGGTATCGCGTCCCCCGTTGGCACAGAGCGAGGAGCGGAGCCTGCAGCAGCCGTTGGCTGAGGAATGCGAGGCCGCCGCGGGCAAGTCGTCCTCGGCCGAATGTCCGTTCATGATACTGGATTGGCAC
>DASWKP010000063.1:0-10760 GCA_036396575.1 Longimicrobiales bacterium
CCCAACGGCGCCGGCAAGACCACCACCATCAAGATGCTCACCGGCCTCCTGGCGCCCACCTCCGGCACCGGTCGCGTGGCGGGCCACGACGTGGTCAGCGAGCGTCACGCCATCAAGTCGGTCATCGGGTACATGAGCCAGCGCTTCTCCCTGTACCCCGACCTCACGGTGGCCGAGAACATCGAGCTGTTCGCCGGCCTCTACGGAGTCCAGGGGATGAGACTCCGGGAGCGCCGGGAGTGGATCCTCGACATGGCCGGCCTGGAGGGCAAAGCGCACGAGGTCACGGGGGACCTCCCCTTGGGGTGGAAGCAGCGCCTGGCCCTGGGGTGCGCCGTGGTCCACGAACCGCCGATCCTCTTCCTGGATGAGCCGACCTCCGGGGTGGATCCGCTGGCCCGGCGCCGCTTCTGGGACCTCATCGACGGCCTGGCCGCCCGGGGCACCACCGTCTTCGTGAGCACCCACTACATGGAGGAGGCCGAGTACTGTCACCGGCTGGCTCTCATGAACCGAGGCCGGATCATCGCGCTGGACGCCCCGGGAGCCCTGCGGGGGTCAGTGGACCTCGTCATCCTCGAGGTGCGGACCGACGACCCGCCCGGCGCGGTGGAGGCGCTTCGCTCGGCCCCCGGCATCACCGACGCCGCCATGTTCGGGAGGAGGCTCCACGTGGTGGTGGAGGACGAGGAGCGCGGACGGGTCCGCGTGCGCGAAGTCCTGGCGTCGGCGGGCCATGAGGCGCGGGCCGTAGCGCCCATCCGCCCCTCCCTGGAAGACGTCTTCGTGGCCCTCATCCGCCGTGAGGGAGGGGCGCCGGTCGCGTGATGGACCCCGTCCGCCTCCTGGCCATGGCCCGCAAGGAGTGGATCCAGCTCCGGCGCGACCCCCGCAGCATGATCCTGGCCTTCGCGCTGCCGCTGTTCCTCCTGCTCTTCTTCGGCTACGCCATCACCTGGGACGTGGAGGACATCGAGCTGGCCGTCCTCGACCAGGACCGGAGCCGGGAGAGCCGGCAACTGGTGGAGGCCTTCCAGTCGGCGGGCTACTTCCACGTCCGGGAGCGTCTCACCGCGTACGACCAGGTGGAAGAGCGGCTGATGACGGGCCGTGTGCTCGGCGTGCTGGTGGTACCGCCGGGGTACGGCCGCGATCTCGAGGCGGCTCGCGGCGCCCGGGTCCAGCTCCTGCTGGACGGGAGCGACGCCAACACCGCGACCATCGCGCTGAACTTCGCCGACGCCATCGTCTCCCGGCACTCCGCGTCGGCCCTCCTCCAGGGCCGCGAGCTCGTCCTGCCCGTGCGCGCCGAGCCCCGCGTCTGGTACAACCCAACGCTCGCGAGCAGGAACATGATCGTGCCGGGCCTCATCGCGGTGATCATGTCCATCATCGCCGCCATGCTCACGGCCCTCACCATCGCCCGCGAGTGGGAGCGGGGCACCATGGAGCAACTCGCCAGCACCCCGGTGGGGCGCCTGGAGGTGGTCCTGGGCAAGCTCCTGCCCTACCTCCTCATCGGACTGTTCGACGTGGCGGTGACCGTCGTGGCGGGCATGCTCATCTTCGGTACGCCTCTGAACGGCAGCGTGCTGCTGCTCTCGGCCATGACGCTGCTCTTCCTGGTGGGCGCGCTCGGTCTCGGCATCTTCATCTCCGCCGCCGTCAAGTCCCAGGTGCTGGCCACGCAGATCGCCATGGTGGCCACGTACCTTCCGGTGATCCTGCTGTCCGGCTTCCTGTACGACATCGCCAGTATGCCCGTCGTCCTCCAGGGCGTCACGTACCTGGTCCCGGCCCGGTACTACATCGTCGTGACCCGGGGGATCTTCCTCAAAGGCGTGGGCATCAGCGCGCTCTGGCCACAGGCGGTCTTCATGATCGCCTTCGCGGTGGTGGGCCTGGGCGCCGCCACCCTGGTCTTCCGCAAGGAGCTGCGCTCGTGATCAGCCCTCTACGCGTTGGCCGCATGGTCCGAAAGGAGCTCCGCCAGCTCTTCCGGGACCCCAAGACCCAGCGCGTCATCTTCGCCGCGCCCATCATCCAGCTCATCCTGTTCGGATACGCCGTGAACACCGACGTGCGCCACGTGCCCCTCTTCGTGGTGGACCACGACCGGACGGCCGCGTCGAGGCTCCTGCTGGACGCCTTCACCGCCTCGGGCTACTTCCGGGAGGCGGCTACCAGCCTGGATCCCGGGGATCTGGGCCGCGCCCTGGATCACGGCGAGGCCACCGTGGGCCTGTGGATCCCGGCGGGCTTCGCCAGCGACGTGGACGCCGGGCGAAGCCCCGCGGTGCAGATCATCGTGGACGGCACGAACTCCAACACCGCCACCGTGGCTCAGGGCTACGCCACCCGCATCGTGCGGGACTTCGGCCTGCGAAGGGCCCGGGGGATGACGAACGGCGCCGGGTGGGCGGTGAGCGGCGGTACGGCCGGCGTGGACCTGCGAGCGCGCGCCTGGTTCAACCCTTCCCTGGAGAGCCAGGTCTACAACGTGCCCGCGGTGATCGGGGTGATCGTCCTCCTCATGTGCCTGCTGCTGACCTCGCTGGCGGTGGTGCGCGAGCGGGAGATGGGCACGCTGGAGCAGCTCCTGGTCTCTCCCCTGACGCCGGGGGAGCTCATGCTGGGCAAGACGCTGCCCGTGGCGGGCATCGCTATGGTTCAACTCGTGCTGGTGGCCGCCGTGGCGCTCCTCTGGTTCGACATCCCGCTCCGGGGATCCGTCGTCGCGCTGGTCGCCTCGGCGGCCCTCTTCATCCTCGCCGGGCTATCCGTGGGACTCCTGGTCTCGACGCTGGCGTCCACCCAGCAGGAGGCCTTCCTGGTGATGTTCCTCTTCGTCCTGCCGGCCATCATCCTGTCCGGCTTCCTCTATCCGGTCGACACCATGCCGCTGTTCTTCCAGGACCTGACCTACCTCAACCCCCTGAGGCACTTCCTGGAGGTGGTGCGGGCGATCTTCCTGAAGGGCGCCGGCTTCCGGGAGCTGTGGGTCCAGTACGTCATCCTGGCGAGTATGGCGGTCACGGGGCTCGCGTACGCCACCGCGAGGTTCCGTGCGGGACTGGCGGGTCGCTGAAGATCCCGGGCGCACCGCGAGGGGTGGGCCTCTTGTGTCTCGAATATTTGAAGCTTAAATTATAATCTGGATGAATCGCGCAGCGCGGGAGCACGACCCATGACGACCCTCGAGACCGACGGCTTCCACCACATCACCATGGTGGCGGCGAACGCCCCCAGGACCCTGGCCTTCTACCGGGACCTCCTGGGCCTGGACCTGGTCAAGAGGACGGTGAATTTCGACGATCCCGGCACCTACCATCTCTACTTCGGCCGCGACGGGGGCCGGCCCGGAACGATCCTGACGTTCTTCGAGTGGCCCCACGGCGGCCGGGGGCACTGGGGCGTGGGCGGGGTCCATCACGTGGCTCTGGGGGTGGAGTCGCGGCAGGCCCAGCTCAAGTGGAAGCGCCGTCTCACCGACGCGGGCGTAGGCGTGTCGGGACCCATCGACCGGGGGTACTTCCACAGCCTGTACTTCTCCGACCCCGACGGACAGGTCCTGGAGATCGCCACGAGAGGACCGGGCTACGCGATCGACGAGCCCGCGGACGCCCTGGGCCGGGAGCTCGTGGAGCCGCCGGTGGAGCGCCTTCCCGGAGGCCGGGACGAGGCGGCGATCCAGGCGGCTACGCACCCGGAGCCCGTCCCCGTCGTGACGGCGGACATGGCCCTCCGGGGGCTGCATCACGTCTCGGCCATCACGAACGATCTGGAGCGTGCCCACGAGTTCTACGAGGAGGCCCTGGGCCTGCGCCTGGTCAAGAAGACGTTGAACCAGGACGACGCCCGCACCCAGCACTGGTTCTGGGCCCGCTACGACGGAGGGGAGGTGGGCCCGCACAGCGCGATGACCCTGTTCGGCTGGCCGGACTCGTCCGTGATGGCGCGCCCCGGCACGGGCCAGACCCATCACATCGCCTTCCGGGCGAGGGATGAGGAGCAGCAGCTCGCGTGGCGGGATCACCTCCTGGGGCTCGGGCTGCAGGTGTCCCCCGTCATGGACCGCCAGTACTTCAGATCGATCTACTTCAGCTCGCCCGACGGGCTCCTCCACGAAATCGCGACGGACGTTCCGGGATTCGCGTTGGACGAGGAGCCCGCGGAGTTGGGATCCGCCCTCATGCTCCCGCCCTGGCTGGAGGACAAACGCCCGGCCATCGAGGAGCGACTGGCTCCCCTGCCCTCGGCGGCACGGTGAGCGCCGCCGGGCTCGACCACGTGTCGCACGTTCCTCCGCAGGCGCGGGACGGCACGCCCGTGGCGGTGCTTCTCCACGGGCGCGGCTCCGACATGCGGGACCTCCAGGGGCTTCAGCGCCTGCTGCCGGAAGGGATGCCCCTGGTCACGCCACAAGCCCCCCATCCTGGCCTCCCATGGGGCTATGGACCTGGCTGGGCGTGGTACCGGTACGTCGCCGAGGACCGGGTGGAGGGCGCTTCCCTGGAGGCCAGCCTCGCGGCGCTGGACGCGTTCCTGGACGGCCTGCCGTCGATCCTGCCGGTGCGCCCGGGCCCGGTGGTGCTGGGAGGCTTCTCTCAGGGAGGCACGGTGAGCCTGGCGTACGCGCTGCGCCGTCCGGGCAAGGTGGCCGCGGTGCTGAACTTCAGCGGCTTCCTCCTCCACGACTCCCTCCTGGACGTGACGGCCGAGGCCGCCGCCGCCACGCCGGTCTTCTGGGGCCACGGAATCCACGACCCCGCCATCCCCCACGCCCTGGGAGAGCGGGGCCGGACCCGCCTCAGGGCCGCCGGAGCCGACGTGACCACCTCGGACCCGCCCATCGGCCACTGGATCGATCCCCAGGAGATGCGTGAGGCGGTGGCGTGGGTGGGGGAGCGCGTGGGCGGTTAGGCTCTTTACAGGACACTAGCCGCGAGGACGCCCGCTCCCCGCGTACCCCGTCAACTCCACGTACCCCCGTCCCGTCACGGGCCCGTTCCCGTCCCTCCCGGTCACCTCCACCGCCCCCTCCCAGTACCGGAAGGTCACATCCAACTCCTGGTGCGGAAGCAGGGGTCGAACGCGCACATCGAGCCCGTGCGCCGGCACCCTGACGCGCCACGCCGACGGATACGCCGCTCCGTCCACCGGACTCGTCCATCGGTCCAGGACCTCGACGTTCCACGTTTCCGCGGAAACGCGCTCGGGGGTCCCGTCGGCCGACACCATCACCCCGCCGCTGTGCGGGCTGGGCGCGCCGTCGGCCTGTCGCAGCACGTTGAGCATGAGGTCCCGGCCGTCGTCCATCTGGAGGGCGAACCAGTCCCAGCCCACGACGCCCGCGGGAAGGGACGACGTGCTCCACTCGCGGTCGAGCCAGGCGGTGCCGGTGACGGGAAAGCGCCCGGCGGGGGTGGTGACGTCCCCCCGGGCCTGGAGGCGCGTGAAGGAGTAGTAGTAGGAAGCGTTGCCGGGCGCGGGGCCCTTCCGGCTGAGGCCCTCCTCGCCCTGGAGGACGAGGGGTTTCGCTGGTGACAGATCGAGCTCCAGCGCCACCTCCCCCTCCCGCGCGGAGAGCGACAGGGGAAAGATCGAGGCCGATGCGTCCCCGGGCGGGAACCCCCCGGCGGCCCGCGCCGGAAGGACTCGGTCCTCCGACGGCCCTCGCATCTCCCAGTCGCCCACCCAGACCCGAAATGGCTCGACCCTCGCCCCCGCCAGCCCCACGGCGCCCCGTTCGAAGCGCTCGAAACCATGGAAACGGCCGGCCTCCACGTCGGTGACGGCCAGGTGGGCCATCCAGGCCTGGCGCGTCGTCCAGGCCGACGGGCGCGCGTCGGCCTCGGGAGCGGATCCGGCGGGGGCGTCCCCCGGTGGTGTGCCCGCCGCCGGCGCCTCCGGGGCCAAGGCGCTCCGGAATACCGTGAGCTGCACGCCGAAGCGCCGTCCCTCCTCCGTCTCGAGGTGCCCCGTGACATACCACCACTCGGTGCGGTAGTCGGGATGGGGCCCGTGATCCTCGGGAAAGCGGAAGGAACGGGGCTCCGTGGCCCGGGCGTAGCCCGCCGTGTCGGCGCCGCCCAGCGCTTCAGCCACGGAGAGGGTGGCGCGCGCGCCTGGTGACGTCGCGCCTGGTGACGTGGCGCCTGGTGACGTCGCGCCTGGTGACGTGGCGCCCGGCGAGGCGTCGTCGCCCCGCCCCACCGCCCACGCGGCCCACGCCAGAGCCACTCCGCCCACGACGGCGACGGCCATCAACGCCCGGGGCTTCATCCCGGCGAGCTCGTGGGTGCGTGACGCGCTACCGGGCCACCCCGGCTCATTCGGTCCTCAACGCGTCCGAGGGCCGGGTCCGGGCCATCTTCCACGCGGGGTAGAGCCCGGCGAGCAGCGCGCCGGCGAGCGCCAGCGCGACCGCCTGGGCCGGGACCTCCAGGCCCATCTCCATCCGCAGCGTCCAGCCGAAGGACCGGCGGTTGACCACGAAGATCATGATCGCGGCCAGGAGCGTTCCCGCGGGAACGGCCAGGAGGCCCGCCACGGCCCCCATGAGGCCGGTCTGCGCCGTTACGAGCGCCCAGACCTGCCGGGGAGTCATGCCGTTGGCCCGGAGCACCGCCAGTTCCCTGCCGCGCTCCAGCTCCAGGGCCATGAGCGCCGCCAGAACCCCGATGAAGGCCACCGCGAAAGCCAGAGCGCGAAGCACGCCCGTGATGGCGAAGGTGCGGTCGAAGACCCGTACGGATCCGTCACGAAGCTGCCGGTTGGAGCGGATGATCACGGCGTCTCCGGCTGCGCCCGCCACGTCGGCGACCACCTGCCTGAGCCCGGCCATGACCGCTTCGCCGTCCGCCCCCGGCGCCAGGAACAGCCCCAGGGACGTGACCTCCGGATCGGTCCACAGGCGGTCGTAGAGCACCCGGGGTACCGTGACCACGCCCCGGTCCGAGCCGTAGTCGTGGTAGACCCCTACCACCGGCAGGTCCCGCGCGCCCAACTCGGTGGGCAGGCGCACGCTGTCCCCCACGCTCAGCCCCCACCGGTAGGCCAACGGCTCGGACACCAGGACTCCCCTCCCCTGGCGGAACGCCCGGAACGCCTCGGCCGGAGATCCCCGCGCGAGGTCGTACGCCGCCTCCCCCAGGGGATGGAGGGCTACGGCCAGCAAGCGGACTTCCCCGTACTCGGTGAGGATGTCCGTCCCCCGGTACGTGCTGCCTCCGGCGACGCCTGGCGCTTCCAGCAGGCTTGCCACCAGGTCCCCGTCGAGGCGCCCGTCGGCGCGGGACGACACCCGGGACGGTGGAGACACGTACACGTCGGCCTGAAGGGTCTGGTCCAGCCAGCGCACGACGGTGCCGCGGAAGGACGAGATCATGACGCCCAGGCCAACGGTCACGGACACGGCCACCATGAGGGCGGCGATGGCCGGAGCGGTGCGGCTCAGGGCGGTGACCACGCCCCGGGCCGCCATGGCGCCCAGAATCCCCATGGCGCGTTGAGCCACCGGGCGCGCCAGACCCATGAGGCCCACCGTGAGCATGGGAGCCAGGAGCGCCATCCCCAGGATCGCGGCGAACAGCGCGCCGAAGCCCCCGAGCACGCCGTCGGATACCGCGAGCACGACGCCCCCCACCGCCATGAGGAGCACGCCCGCCACGGCCGAGCGGGGCACCAGGCGCCGCCAGCGCTCTTCGACCACGGACCGGATCAGAGCGGCCCGGGGGACCGCGCCCGTCGCCTCCCGGGCTGGCGGTAGCGAGGCCAGAACCGTGGCGCCCACGCCCAGAGCCATCGCCTTCAGGAGCAGGAGCGTGGGCACGCGCAGTCCCTCCACCGACACCACGAAGTAGAGGTCGTTGATGGTGCGCGTCACCAGGTGGACCAGGCCTCGTCCCAGGATCACTCCGAGCCCGGCGCCCACAAGCGCGCCCACCACCCCCAACACCGCCGCCTCGGCCAGCACCAGGCTGAAAACCTCCCCCCGGGTGACGCCCAGGGTCCGGAGGGTGCCCAGGAGCCCCCGGCGCCGCACCACCGAGAAGGTCTGGGCGTTGTAGATGAGGAACATCCCGAAGACCAGGGCCAGGAGGCTCAGCGCGGTGAGGTTCAGGTCGAAGGCCCGGATCATGTCGGTCATGGTGCGGGCCCGGGCGCCGGTCTCCTGGATCTGGACGTCCGGCGGGAGCCCGGCGACGAGACGGTCCACCGCGGCCGCCCCGTCCGGTCCCGGGGGCATCGCCAGGTCGATCCGCGACAGCCGTCCCCACCGGCCCAGGAGCGTCTGGGCGAAGCCCACGTCGGCCACCAGCACGTCCCGGAGCCCCTCCCGGGCCAGCGCGTCCTCCGGCGTGAGGATGCCCACCACCTCCACGCGCCAGCGGCCGGCGTCCACCGTGACGGTGACCGGGTCCCCCACCCCGACTCCCAGTTCCCGCGCCGTTCCTTCCGCCACCACGATGCCGCGCGCGGTGAGCAGGCGGGTGGCGTCGACCCGGGGGCTCCCACCCGCCAGGTACGGCCGGAAGGGCCTCTCCGAGAAGGGATCGATCCCCAGGACCCGGAACGCCCGGCCCGGGAGCCCGTCCACGCCCACCCATCCCTCCACGACCGGAGCCGCCCGGCGTACTCCGGCAGCCACCCGCACGAACGTGAACACGGAGTCGGCGATGCCCGCCGGCCCTCCCACGAGGTGATGCGTGGCCCGGCCCGCCACCGTCTCCGTGGAAACACGGAACGCCTCCCGGGAGCTCTGGATGGCCAGGTCGATGGAGAGGACCACCGCCACGCCCAGTGCCACGCCCAGGACGGACAGGGCGAGCTGAGCGGGGTGCCGGGTCAGATGGCGGGCGCTGGCGAGGCGGAGGAGGCTCACCGCAACCGGCCGTGATCCAACCGCAGCACGCGGTCCGCCCTGGCTGCCAGCGCCCGGCTGTGGGTCACCGCCAGAAGGGTCTTGCCCGCCGTGCGCACCAACCCGTCCAGCAGGTCGAGGACCGTGGCGCCGGTCTCCTCGTCCAGGTTGCCCGTGGGCTCGTCGGCCAGCACGAGGAGTGGATCGTGGACCAGGGCCCGGGCCAGGGCCACGCGCTGCTGCTCCCCCCCGGACAGCCGGTCGGGAAAGCCCGCGGCGCGGTCGGCGAGGCCCACGGCCTCCAGCAGGCCGAAGGCCCGCTCCCGCTCGGACGGTCCCACATCCCCCTTGAGCTCGAGGGGAAGGAGGAGGTTCTCCAGGACGGTCAACGTGGGCAGGAGGTTGTAGAACTGGAAGACGAACCCCACGTGGCGTCGTCGAAACAGCGTGCGCTCCCGTTCGGACAGAGCCGTGACAGCGGTGCCGGCGATGCGGACGCTCCCGGCGTCGGGGGTGTCGATGCCGCTCACCAGGTTCAGGACGGTGGACTTGCCCGAGCCGCTCGGCCCGAGGAGCACGACGAACTCACCCTCGTGGATGTCCGCCGAGGCGCCGTCCAGAACGGTGAGGATCCGGTCTCCCTCCGGGAAGCGCCGCTCCAGCCCTCGGAGCTCGACCAGCGGCGTCGCCACGGACGGATTCTCGCGAGCGGCGGGGCTTACGGAAGCTCGCCGGGCTTCGCGCCGATCTGCTGGGGAAGGGTGACCAGATCCAGGATCCGGAACGTCCGGGGCCCCACGGGCAGCTCCACCATGACCTCGTCGTCCACGCGGGCGCCCATGAGGCCGCGCCCGATCGGCGACTCCAGGGAGATGTGGCCCTTGTCGAAGTCCATGAAGTCACCGGCCACGAGGGTGAAGTCCTTTTCCTCATTCAGGTGGGCGTCCAGAACCCGGACCTTCGAGCCGAAGCCCACGCGGTCGAAGGGCATGGCCTTCAGGTCGATCTTGTTGAGCTCCGCCACCCGGGACTGGAGATGGCCGATGCGCGCCTGGACGAACTGCTGGCGCTCCAGCGCGGCCTTGTGCTCGGCGTTCTCGCGCAGGTCGCCGAGCTCCAGGGCCTTACCGATCCGCTCCGGAAGCTCCCGGTTCAGCTCGTGGATGAGGCGTTCGATCTCGGCCTCGATCTTGTCCCGGATTTCATCGATCATGGGCGATGCGCTCCGTCAGGGCGCCGGCAAGCGCGGGTCGGGATCGTCCAGAACGGCCTGGCTCCGGGTCGCCCGGTCCCGCCGGACGGCCTCCCGGATGTCCGGGTAGCTGGCGCCGAGGATCTGGGCGGCGAGGAGGGCCGAGTTCACGGCGCCGGAGCGGCCGATGGCCAGGGTGCCCACGGGCACGCCCCGGGGCATCTGCACGGTGGACAGCAGGGAATCCAACCCGTTCAGTCCCGAGCTCATGGGTACGCCCAGAACCGGCAGGATGGTGTGGGCGGCCACGACGCCGGCCAGGTGGGCCGCGCCGCCCGCGGCCGCGATGATCACCCCCAGGCCCCGCTCCTCCGCATCGGAGGCGTACTGCATCACGACGCCAGGGGTCCGGTGCGCGGACATGACCCGGACCTCGTGGGGGATGCCCAGGGACTCCAGCGTATCTACCGCGTTCTTCATCACGTCCCAATCGGAGCGGGATCCCATGATGACGCCGACGAGAGGTTCGGACATGCTCGGGCGGGGGTTGGATGAGCGGACCGTGCAAGCGAAGAATCGATGGTCGCCCGGGCGCATCCCCGGGTCAAGGGTGACGTAACGGCCGGGATGGTGCCGTTCGGCCCGCGCGGGGCCCGGAGGACGCCGGAACGAAGCGGACCCGCCGGCGTACCCTGCCCCGTC
>DASWKP010000064.1:0-11571 GCA_036396575.1 Longimicrobiales bacterium
CCAAGAGCAAACCGAACGAGATCTGCCTGTCCATGACCGTTCCTCCCCTGCGGGCTCGGGCCTGAGCTGAAACCGGGCGGCGCTTCCTCCGGCTCTACAAGGGACGTTGGACGGGGCTCGAGATTCTCACGGGTGTGAGAGGTCTCCCTCTATTGGACGACGACCGTGCGTTGGAGCGTGACGATGACGCCCCCCGGCGTCTCGCGCCCTCGGATATCCACCCGGGCGGAACCGGCCTGCTCGAAGGTCACCGAAGCGGTGTGCTCGAACGTTCGTCCGATGTCATGGCATTGACCTCCCCGGTGTTCGAGGTCGTACGGCGTGACGACCGCCACCGCGTCGCTCACGTTCACCTCGGTCTCGAGCTTCTCCGTGCAGGTGTTGCCGGTGGTCGTGATTCTCACCGTGAAGGCCTGCCCCCGCTGTGCGGTCGACGGCACCTCGATCTGCGGAACGCCTTCACTCAAGCCCACGATCGTACCGACGACCTTGACCTCGTCCGGGGCAGTGGCCGAGCTGCAGCCGAGGGCGAGGAGGCAGGTGATGACTGAAAAGGCTCTCATGGGGTCTCGGGGCAGTGAGGCGGGCGTGGGAAGCCGGAACCTGGAACTACGAAGGATAGTCTTCAGACTGCATTCTGTCTTCCGCCCCCGAGTCGATGGACGGCGTCGTACGGGCAGCGTCAGGCGTAGAGGAGGTCTCTATGCCACGTCAACGCGGGCCCGCTCTTCGGCCCCGGCAGCGACCGGCACCCTGGGGGCTCGCTATCGGGGATGGGGTTCCGGTGCCCATCCACGTCGCCGCCCGGATCAACACCTCCAGGCTCTTCTCGGCCGGGCGCACCTCCAGCGCGGACGCATTGGCGTCCAGCCCCCTCGGGAACAGCACCCGGTAGCACTCGATGCCCCCCACGGTGAGCTGATCGGCCACCTTCTTTCAGCCCCGCCCTCGCGGACGTCGCCTTGCGCTTCGCTTGGGTCGCTACAGCCAACTCCCCGGGGGACTCCCACCCCCGGGCCATCAGACATGCTGGGCACACATGAGAAAAAGACTGCCAAGGATGTCCTTGACGGTCTCCGGTAGGCTATCCTTCGCTCGCCAGATGAACTCCCACGTGCCGACCGAGTTGTTTTCGGGTCTTCGGTGCCCGTCGTACCTCGATCCGCTGCGCTGTCTTCTGGTCGAGCTTCTTCATGTCCCGGAGGGCAGGCTTCGTCCACCCGAGCCTCCAGTTCACAGGCCGATCGCTTTGCGCAGTTCCTCGTGGCTCACGACCTCGCCGGCCTCAAGGGCCTTGCGGCCCTCCTCGAGCGCTTCGCGATCTTCTTCACTCAGCGGCTCATCCATGTCCGGCGCATTCCTCAACGCCCGCACCAGCGGGTCGTCGTCCCTGCTGGCCAGGTACTCGAGGAACCGCTCGGCCGTGTGGACCTCTCCCTCGGGGATCTGATCCACGAGCCGGTAGAGTCGCTCTTTGGCCTTGGCTTCCATAGCATCCGTCACAGTTGGTGTCACGGTAAAGTACTCCTGTTCTACCCGTCTGGCACGGGTGTTGGTTTCAGGGTGGGACCCCGGTGCTCCCAGCTCGGGGCGAGTTCGCATACCGGCGGTATGCGAAGCCGGAGGTCGAGGGAGGGCCGGAGGGTAGGGACCCCACGCGCAGATGGAGTGGGGGTCGTCCAACCGCTCCTGGCCGAGACCCCCGAGCCCGAGGGCAAGCGTCATGGCTCATCGTCCCCGTCGTCGCCCGAGAGCTCGGCGGCTAAGGAAGAGCAGCCGCTCGTGGTCGCGCACGGTGCGTCCGGCCCGGGCGGGATGCGTGCGCCGGTGGACCTCCTGGAGCTGGTGGATGCTGACGCGCGTGTAGACGGCCGTGGTCGAGAGCTCGGCGTGGCCGAGGATCGCCTTCTCCGAAGGTCGGCAAAGCGCTCAACTAGGTCGGGATCGCCGTTCAGTAGACGATCGTGGAACGCATGCTCATAGAGCAGAGGCGGCCATAGAGTTGCGCCGCCGTCGGGAAGCGACTCGATCGCCCAGTGTTGCGATCAACAAGGTCCATCTGCGTGAACAGGTCCCATTGCCGCACTTTCGTAGTTTTCCAACTCCTAAGTGCAAGCCGCTTCTTCTCTTAGCCGCTCCATTTTCGCTATTTCTTGGCCCTCAGGGCCGATATATCCCCTGACGCGAGTTTTCGGAGCTTCAGCCCTGGTCGTAGTTGCCGATCAGGCGTACATCAGGCGCCGGCCCTTCGGCGCGGGCACGGGTCGACCGAGCTCCTTGGCCGTCTCGATCCACTCGTCGATGATCACTTCAGCCATCGCGATCGCCTCTTGGTACGTCTTCCCGTCGGCCTTGCAGCCGGGAAGCTCGGGGACCTCGGCGATGTAGGCGTCGTCCTCGTTGCTCCAGTAGAGGATGATCTCGTAGCGGTGTTTACTCGTCTGGATGGCTCACCAGCCCGTAGTTCACGATGATGGCTCGAACGTCCTTCACCTGGTAGTTCTTCGCCTTCGAGCCAACCGGCTGAAGGTTCAGGAGCTCCCCTCCTCTCCGTCCTCCTCCGATTCGCCTGATCGTACGTGTATGTCACGGTAAAGGGAGGGCTGCCCGTGAACGTCTCCTTCGTCGCCAGCCCCTGGGACAGGACGCTAGACCTCAGTCCTAGATGCGCTGGGAATCCGCCCGCCACTCCCTCACCGCCTGCTTGATCGTCTTCCTGTCCGTGAGCCCCCCCTCGAGCACCCGTCGGGTCAGGTCCACCACCTCTCCATCCGAGGCGAACCGCAGGGCGATGAGCTGGCCCGTGGTGAGCTCCGATATCCTCCCCTTCAGATCGTCCGGCAGGAGGCGCTCCAAGCGCAGGCGTTCCTCGAGGCGGATGATGCGGTCCTGGGTGCCCAGGGCGAAGATGCGGGCGTAGAAGGCGGTCACCATGAGGGCCAGCACCACGACCAGCATGCCGAACCGGTCCATCGAGAAGGCCGTCGCGGCCTGCCAGGCCGACCAGCCCAGGGCGAAGAGGAGCAGCAGGCTGAGGACGTAGTGGTACCCCGGGACCATCCTAGCGTGGTTGGCGTAATCCTGTGGCTCCTGGCTCATGGGGTCCTCCCTTGTGTGGGGTTTCTGTCGAATACCGCCGGATCGATCTTCACGACGCGGTCGTCTCCCGGCCGCACGGTGCCCCTCCCGTCGCGATTGCTCGTGGCCAGGTAGAGCCACCCGTCGGGGCCCAGGCGCACGGCGCGCACACGACCAAGCTCACCGAAGAAGTGCACCACCAGGTCGGCCCTGCCACCCTCCCGGGGCCGGGCCTCGTAGAGCGCCTCTCCCCTCAGCGCACCGAAGAACAGACGCCCGCGCGCCCACTCCACGTCCGAGGGCGCCCAGGTCACGTCGGGCCCGGAGTGCGCAACGGGCGTGACCATCCCCGCCCCACCCTCGTCTCCCTCGATCACCGGCCACCCGTGGTTCCCACCCCTCACCACCCGGTTCAGCTCGTCCATCCCGCTGCCGATCCCCGAACGCCCATGCTCGGTGGACCACAGCGCCCCATCTCCGTCCCAGGCCAGTCCCTGGGGGTTTCGGTGGCCCGTGGACCAGACGACGGACTCTCCGGGGTTGTCCTCCGGCACCGATCCGTCCGCCGACACGCGCAGGATCTTCCCGCCCAGACCGTCGGCCTCCTGCGCCCGCGAGGAGTCGCCCCCGTCGCCGGTCGTGACCCAGAGCCGGCCGTCGGGGCCGAACTCGATGCGTCCGCCGTTGTGGAAGCCGGAGCGCGGTATGCCGTCGAGCACGACCGTCGGCTCCTGGAGTCCGTCCTCCGGCGACAGCCGATACCGCACGACTCGGTTGTCGTCCTCCGTCGTCAGGTAGACGTACGCGAAGCGAGTGTCCGGAAAGGCGGGGTCCAGGGCGAGCCCCAGAAGGCCGCCTTCGCCCTGCTCCCGCACGCCGGGCACGTCCCAGGAGGCCACCCGCTCGCCATCCGCTCCCAGCCGCACCAGCCGACCCCCCCGCTCGGTCACCAGGACGCCGCCTCCCGGCAGGAAGGCGATCTCCCACGGCGTGTCCAGCCCCGTGGCGACCTCGACCAGGACGTCGTCGCCCAGGTCGCGCAGCGACAGCCCCACCGGGATCCCCGCGGGAGCGCTCACGCGTAGGACCCACGCCCGGACCAACGCGCCCGCGCCGAGGCCGATCGCGACCGCGGTCGCCACCACCAGGGGGAGCCGCCGCAAGCTCCGGCGGCTCCACAGCTTCACGTTCAGTTTTCGCCCGCCCCTCCCTGGATCTCGGCGGCCACCCGCTCGACCTCGCGCCACACCCTGAGCAGGTTCCCACCCCACAGCTTGCGGATGTCCTCCTCGGTGTAGCCGCGGCGCACGAGCTCGTGGGTCACGTTGAACGTCTCGGAGGCGTCGTTCCATCCCACGACGCCCCCGCCGCCGTCGAAGTCCGAGCTGATGCCGACGTGGTCGACGCCGATGAGGCGCACCGCGTAGTCGATGTGGTCCACGACGTCCGACACCGTGGCCGGCGGGTACTGCCGGTCCAGCTCGGCCATGCGCTCCCGGTACAGGGCCATGACGGAGTCCTGGCGGGCCCGCTCCGCGTCGGTCATGTCGGCCGCCGCCCCCTGGCCACCGCCGCCACCGCCGCGCCCACCCATCCCCAGCTCCTCCCGGATGGCCATCTGGGCATCCCGGCGCGCCTCGGGCTGCACCTTCACGTAGCTGGCGAAGGCTACGGTCTGCATCACGCCGCCGTTGTCCCGGAGCGCCAGGAGTTGCTCGTCGTCCAGGTTGCGGGTGTGGTCCGCCAGGGCGCGGGCGCTGGAGTGGGAGGCGATGACCGGAGCCCTGGACAGGCGGACGGCGTCCAACATGCTCTGCCGGGAGGCGTGGGACACGTCCAGCATGAAGCCGAGTCGGTTCATCTCCGCGACCACCCGCTCGCCGAACTCGGTCAGACCGTCGTCCGTGCTGTCGTCCCCGAGCTGCTCCCGGGGCGCGTTGGAGTCGCCGATGTCGTTGTCGCCATTGTGGGTGAGCCCCATGTAGCGGGCTCCCCGATTGTAGAAGTCCTCCATCAGCGAGATGTCGCGTCCGATGACGTAGCCGTTCTCGATGCCGATGGCCGCCACCAGCTTCCCCTCCCTCTGGATGCGCTCCACGTCGTCGGCGCTGTACGGGATCTCGATGCGATCGGGATACATGTCGTCGGCCATGCGATGGATCGCCTCGAACTTCTCGATGGCGCCGGCCCTGGCGTTCGCGTAGCCCGCCGCCGTGCGCTCTCCCTGGCCCATGTAGACCACGAAGAACGCCACATCGAGCCCTCCGGCCTCCATCTTCTCGATGGTGACCTGGCGGTCGTCATCGAGAGGATCCACCTCCGAGGTGGCGAAGTTGCCGGGGATGTCGTCGTGCGTGTCGATGGTGATGACGGCGTCGTGAATGGCCCGGGCTCGGGCCTCCAACTGCGCTGGCGTCTCGGCGGGCGGGCTCTCCTCCATCGGTGGCTCGGAGCACGCGGACACCAGAACCAGAAGACCCGCCAGGGGAATGGCGAGGGGGCGGCGAAACATGGAATCCTCCGCGGAATGGAGTACGAATCACCTGAGTCGCGCTGGACAGGGGGCCCGGCGCACCACCATCGTAAAGGCCTCACGTGCCCCCTGCCAGCCGGGTGCCATCGGAGCGTCCGGCAGGGCGGGCCACGATCCGCCGCGAAAGCCAGAGGATCTTAGTGTCTCAACCCGAACACCTGCCCCGGCTGTATGGGGACAAGGAGGTGGGCCAGCTCCTGAAACGCGCCACCGAGCTCCAGCGCGAGGAGTCGGAGGGCGGTTCCAGCGGTCAACTGTCCCTGCGGGAGCTCGAGGAGATCGCGGCCGAGGCGGGCATCGACCCGCGGCACCTGCGGAGGGCGGCGCTGGAGATGGAGTCCGGTGGCGGAGGCGCCTCGGGCATCGCGGGGGAGTCCCTGACCCTCCTGCTGGACCGGACGGTCCCCGGCGAGCTGCCGGGCGGAGCCTACGAGCTGTTGGTTCCGGACATCCAGGCCGCCGCCGGCTCGGTGGGCCAGCCGAGCCTCGTGGGCCGCACCCTGACCTGGCGCTCGGATACGCCAAGCAACACCCGCTCCCTCCAGGTCGTGGTGACGTCCCGGGACGGCGAGACCCACATCCGCATCGAAGAGCGCCTGCACCAGCTCGCCGGCGGCCTCTTCGGCGGCCTCATGGGAGGGGTGGGAGCGGGCGTCGGCGTCGGCGTGGGCGTCGGGGTCGGCGTCGGCGCGCTGGGCTCCGTAGCGTTCGCCCTCGCCTTTCCCCTCTCGGTCATCGGCGGCTCCTACTGGCTCGCCCGCCGCATCTTCCAGCACCTGGCGAGAGGACGGCGCCGGGCCCTGACCGAGCTGATGGAGAGGGTGGTCGCGCGCGTCACCGACGAGGTGGAGGCGCTGCCGCCGGCCGTCAGATCCACCCCCTCCCTCGGAAGAACCACAGCATCCCCCCCGCCACGGTCGCCATGAACGCCAGCAGCGCCGGGTACGCCCACGGCACCCCCAACTCGGGCATGTACTCGAAGTTCATCCCGTAGAGACCGGCGAAGAAGGACAGGGGGATGAAGATGGTGGCGATGATGGTCAGGACCTTCATCACCTCGTTCATGCGGTTGCTCACGCCCGACATGTAGAGGTCCATGGCCCCGGACAACACGTCCCGGAGCGTCTCCACGGTGTCGATGACCTGGACGGCGTGGTCGTAGGCGTCCCGGAGGAAGACCCGGGTCTCCTCCTCGACCAGCGGGACCTCCCCCCGATAGAGGGAGCCCAGGACCTCCCGCACCGGCCACACGGCGCGGCGCAGGATGAGCATCTCCCGCTTGAGGTGATGGATCCGGTGCATCACGGTTGGCGATGGGTCGCTGATGGCCAGCTCTTCCAGGTCCTCGATGCGGTCTCCCATCTGCTCCAGGATGTGGAAATAGCCGTCCACGATCGCGTCGGTCAGCGCGTACGCGAGGTAGTCGCACCCCCGCGAGCGGATGCGGCCCTTGGCATGGCGGAGCCGCTCCCGGACGGGTTCGAAGACGTCTCCGGGCCGCTCCTGGAAGGAGAAGACGAACCGGTCGCCCACCACGACGCTGAGCTGCTCCGAAGTGATGCTCTCGGTCTCGACGTCGAACTGGACCATCTTCAGCACGACGAAGAAGTGGTCGCCGTATTCCTCCACCTTGGGGCGCTGGCCGGTGCTCAGGATGTCCTCCAGAACCAGCCGGTGGAGGCCGAGCTCCTGTCCTACGGCTTCGATGAGCTCGATGTCGTGCAGCCCGTCCACGTTGACCCAGGTGACGGTGGGCTCCCCCGCGAAGGGGAAGGAGTCCTGGACGCGTTCGAGGGTCCGCTCGTGGAGATCGCCCGCGTCGTAGTCCAGCAACCGCACACGGACCTGCTCCACCCTGTGCGGGCCGGTGTGGACCAGCGTGCCGGGGGCCGATCCCGCAGCCTTCTCCACCCGCCGCACGATGCGGCCCATGACGCGGGCCCCTTTCTGGAGGGCGCGGGCGGTCCCCGCCACGGTCTTCCGGGCGTGATCGATCGGCATGCGGCTCTCCTGGCGGGTCGGGTGGGCGTCAGACCGATCAGGAGATTAGGCCAGGGCCGCCGAGGAGCGCCAGCCGGGCTGCGAGGACGCACACGCGCTGCGGTCGATCGGACACGCAGACCGCCGCGCGCAGAGTGGACATGGGGGTCACGGCGCCTCGGGGCACTCGGCGCCCCGCGTGGAGGCCCAGGGCATGCCGACGACGTGGGATGGGACCTGGCCGCCCCGGACGAGGCGCTCTCTTGCGGCTACAACCTCTTCTGGGACGGGACGCCGGTTAGAACCGCTTCCCGAGCTTCAGGGCCGCGAACACGATGGCGCTCAAAGCGGTCACGCCCAGGAGCGTCTTGAGCGTTTCGGCCAGGTCCGCCTCGATGTCGTTGGATGCGGACCGGGCGCGCGCTTCCGGCTCGGCCTCGCGATGCGTACCGCAGAACTCCGAGCCCTCCGACGCGTCCCGCCGACACCGGGCCCCCTTCCTGGTTTTCGCCTTGCACTGGGCCACGGGTCACCTCCTGAAGTCGAATGGAACGTGGCGCCTACTACCCTACGGCGTCACGAACGGATCGGTTCAAGATACGCGCCCCGGCCCGTCAGCGCCCCATCAGCTCCATCAGGGCCCGGCCCACCTCGTCGTTGTCTCTCATCCCGGAAAAGCGCTCGGCCCCCGGGCCCGCGGCGAACAGGGGCACCAGCGCCGCCGTGTGATACGTCGTGGCGTAGCCCATGACGATGTCGCGGTTGGCGTCGTGGGTCAGATGGATGCCGCCGGTCTCGTGGTCCGCCACCACGACGACGAGGGTGCCGGGATTCCGCTCACGGTGGTCGAGCGCCACGCCCACGGCGGCGTCGAAGTCGAGCATCTCCGCCGTCAGGACATCCCGCTCCGCGTTGGCGTGCGCTTCCGTGTCGCTCCCCTCGTTCTCGACCATGAGGAAGAAGCCGTCCTCGTCCTTCTCCAGAATCGCCAGGGCGGCCCGGGTCATCTCGACCAGGCTCGGCGTGCGCTCCCCGGCCCGGGCCATGCTCCCGGGAGCGAACAGCCCCAGGACGCGCCCGGACCCGCCCGCCACCGCGTCCTCCAGGGCCGCGGCCGTTTCCACATAGGCGTACCGTTCCTCCAGCTCGGAGCGCAGATCCAGGGAGTCGCGCTCGAGCGCCCGGGCCAGGAGGTTCCGTCCCCCGCCCAGGATCACGTCGACGGGAGCGGCGGTCATCTGCCGGAAGATCTCCACCATCTCGTCCCGGCTCGCTACGTGGGCGGCGAAGGCCGCCGGCGTCGCGTCGGCGACGGATGTCGTGGTGATGAGCCCGGTGGCCCACCCCCGCCCACTGGCCAACTCGAGCGCGCTCTCCCGGGGAAGGCTATCGGGTCCCACCCCGATCGCTCCGATGAAGGTGCGGACGCCGGTGGCCAGGGCGGTGGCGCCAGCGGCGCTGCCCGTGATCTCGTGGTCCCAGCCCCGGGTGTTCACCAGGCCAGCCACTGGCATGCGGTCGACGGCCAGGTCGTCGGAGGCGAAGCGGGCCAGGGTCCAGTGGGCGACGCCGGCGCCGTCGGCCACCAACAGGATGACGGACGTGGGCCTGGCCTCCTGGCCCGCGGCGTGGGTGGCCAGCCCGCTTCCGGCGACCGCGACCGAGGCGGCCACGGCAAAGGAACCGATACGTGCCGTCGCACGATGGCGCATCGACATGACCTCCCCTGGGATCGAAGTCCGGGACCAAAGGCGGCCCCGCGCCGCCCCGACCGATTGAATGTGACGGCCCGAGGCCCTTACCGTGAGCAGGCATGGAGGACCTGGCACCCTTCCGCTACGACGTCGTGACAACCACCATAATCGGAGATGTCATGGCGGTCACCCCGCGGCCGCCGTGACCGCGCCAACCTCGCACCGGGAGCCCGCAGTGCCCAAGCTCAGCGACATGGTGGCCTACCAGGAGGGCTCGGTGGTCAGCCGGGTCGTCGTCAAGAACGCCTCCGGCTCCGTGACGGTCTTCGCCTTCGACCAGGGCGAAGGGCTGAGCGAGCACACCACTCCTCACGACGCGCTGGTGCACGTCCTGGACGGCCGGGCCGACATCACTCTGGCAGGCGAGGTTCATCGCCTGGAAGCCGGTGACGCGCTGGTCATGCCAGGCGGCGTGCCGCACGCCCTCCACGCCCCCGACCGCTTCATCATGTCGCTGGTGATGCTCAAGAACGCCTGACCGGTGGCGTCGGGCGGTGTCAGCGAGGCCCGTACACACCCGTCAAGCGGGCGTCAGCGGGCGTCAGCCGCCGTCAGCCACCTCCCCCCCCACCAGCATCCGGTCGAAGAAGTCCGCGGCCGTCCGGAAGGTCGTGAGCCAGTTGTCGTGACGGAAGAAGCCGTGCACGTCGTCGATGAAGTACAGCTCCTCGAAGTGAACGTCACCCTTCTGACGCAGGCGTCTGACCAGGTCGATGCTGGCCTCGAAGGGCACGTTCCTGTCGTCGTCGCCGTGCACGATGAGGACCGGCGACGTCCACGTGTCCATGTCGGCCACGGGGCTGGACGCGACGGCGACCTCCCTCTCGCTCTCCAGGGCGTCCGGGCTCCGGTCGTACCACTGCGTGGCGAGCTGCTCGTCCCGGGCCCCGTACCAGGTGGTCTGCTCCCACCAGTCGTGTACGCCGTGCAAGTCGACCCCCGCCTTGAACAGGTCCGAGTCACGGGCGAGCCCCATGGCCGTGAGGTAGCCGCCGTACGAGCCGCCCCACAGGCCGATGCGGTCCGGGTCCACCGCGGGGTGCCGCTGGAGCCAGCGCCCCGCGTCCAGGATGTCCTGGTATTCGGAGCCGCCCTGGCGGCCGTACTCGGGCGGGTTGCGGAACTTCACGCCGTAACCGATGCCGCTCCGGTAGTTCACCGACAGCACCACGTAGCCCCGCGACGCCAGATACTGGTTGAAGCCGTAGGCCCCGTGGTAGTAGCCCCGGTTGTGCCACCCCAGCAGCATCTGGCGCCGGGAGCCCCCGTGCATGAAGAGCACGCCCGGATGCCGCGCGCCGGCTCCATGGTCCGGCGGCAGGAAGAGCTGGCCGTGGACGGTCCAGCCGTCCTCCGTCTCGAAGATGACCTGCTCGGGCCGCACGAGCGCCGCGAGCGGGAAATCGGCGGGGATCTCGCTCACCCGCTCGGCGGCCCCCCCTTCCACGGGCCGCACGTACACGCTGGCGGGCTCCGCGTGGTCCGAGCGCACATAGGCGATCCAGCCCCCGTCGGCTGACGGCGCCGGGTTCCAGGCGATGGAGGGCCCGTCCACCAGCCATTCGGTCCGGCCGTCGGCGATGCGCACGCGGCCGAGCTGGCGATGGTCGATGGACCGCGTGTTGGTGCTCACCCACATCCAGCGGCCGTCCGCCGACAGGGCGGCGTTTTCGACGATGCCCTCCCCGGGCGTGAGGGGCCGAGCCTCGCCCCCCTCCTCGGGGATGGCGTACAGGTGGTTCCACCCCTCCCACTCCCCGGGCACCACGAGCCAGCCATCGCCGTAGGCCATGTCGTACTGACCCGCCACCGCGCGGGGATATCCGGAGCTCATCCCCTCCTCCACCTCCCGGGGCGAGTGCCACAGCTCGCGGGACTCGCCGGAGGCGAGGTCCACGGACCACACGGCGTAGCCGGGATAACCCACCAGGGTCCGCACGAAAGCGATCCGGGTACCGTCCGGTGACCACCTGGGGAGGTCGTCCCGGTCCACCGTGTTGGTGAGCCAGGTGAGGTTGCGCTCCTCCACGTCGAAGACGCCCAGGATGGCCCGACCATCGCGAGCGCTCACGAAAGCCAGCCGTGAGCCCTCCGGGGACCAGGCCAGGTCGGACAGGCCGCCGCGAACCTGGAATAGTGGTTGCGGCTCAAGGCCCATGCGAGCCGAGCCGGCATCCAGGTCGAGCATCCAGGCGGTGCCCCCGTCCTGCCACACCAGGCGCCCAC
>DASWKP010000065.1:0-3501 GCA_036396575.1 Longimicrobiales bacterium
CCTCGACTACGTGGAACGGCTCTGGGGCCGAGGCCTCAAGTGGGTGGCCGGAGTGGACGAGGCCGGACGCGGCCCTCTGGCCGGTCCCGTGGTGGCCGCCGCGGTCATCCTCCATCCCCGGCGATGCGTGCCCGGCGCCGAAGACTCCAAGACGCTGACGGCCTCCGTGCGTGAGGAGATCTTCCTACGGATCCACGCTGAAGCGGCCGCGGTGGCCGTGGGAGCGGCCTCGGTTCGTGAGATCGACCGGGTGAACGTCCTACGGGCCACGAGCCGGGCCATGCGCCGGGCCCTGGCCCGGCTTCTCCTGAGCCCCGATCATGTAGTGGTGGACGGGTTGCCGATGTGGGACCTGGGCTGGGACCATGAGGCCGTGGTGGACGGAGACGCGCGCGTCCATTCGGTGGCGTGCGCATCCATCGTGGCCAAGGTCGTCCGGGACCGCCTCATGGTGAAGCTGGCCGCGCGCTATCCGGTGTACGGATGGCTCACGAACGCGGGCTATGGCACGGCGGACCACCGGGCCGCGCTCCGACGTCACGGGCCTTCCCCTCATCACCGCCTCACGTTCACGGGGCTTCAGCTCGAGCTGGGGCTCTGACGCCGGAGTTTCTGACGAAGGAGGACGCCCGATGCACACCGAGCATGTCCGTAACGTCCACTTCGGGTGGGTCACGGGGGGATGGCTTCTGGCGGTGGCGATTCTGTCGGTGACCTGGATCGTCTTCGTCGGGATGGGCCTGGTGGATCCGGGCTCCCGCACCACCGGGGTCTTCATGGCCGCGGCCGTCGCGGTCGGCTTCTTCGGGGGCGGGCTATTCGTCGGGCTCCGCTGGGCCGACGCGCCCATCCTGCACGGGGCGGCGATGACCTTCCTGAGCGTTCTGGTCTGGTTCATCGGCAACCTCCTTCTGCCTGGCCGCGTCTCGGGGCGGGACCTGGGCCTGGACGCACCGGCCTTCGTCCTCGGCGTGATCCTACTCCAGCTCGCTGCGGCGGTGACAGGCGGGTGGACCGGACGGCGCATGATGATGGGCGGAGCCAGCGGCGCCGGGGAGGAGGGATCCGATGGCTGAAAGATGCCCGTCGTGCACGAACCCGGTCCCCGTGGGCGCCGAGACGTGCTGGAGCTGCGGCGCCGCTCTGGAGGCCTCAGCGGCGGGCGGAAGGAAGGGTCGAGGCAAGAGAAAGGGGGGCGAAAGGAAGCGGACGTCCGGCGCGGCCGGGGGGCGCCTGGGCCTCCTCGTCAAGTTCGTCTTGCTTGTGGTGATGGTCATGGTGATCTGCTCCGTCGCGGTGTCCTGGTACGTCTACCGGACGCTGGACCCCTGCTCGATCCTGTCCCGGGAGCTGGAGCGCGGGGGTGTCGCCGCTGCCGGGTTCCTGGTGGGTCCTGACGCGAACCCGTCGGGGGTGCAATGCCTGAAGGACTTCGCGACGGTCCTCCCGGGCGCCGTCCTCGGCGAGGAGGGGGAGGGTCCCCGGGCCTCCCCCTGGAGCGTGGCGGCGGGCACGACGCCGGACGGCTCGCGCCTGGCCGTCCTGTCGCTGCCGTCGGTGCCCGGCGAAGGGGATGGGGGACTTCTCTCGATCCGGTGCGAGGGGGGCTCGCTGTCCGCGTCCATCGATTGGCGGGCCCAGCTCGGCGACGCGGGGAACGTCGCCTGGCGCGTCGGAAGCGGCTCGTTCAGCGAGCGGTGGCCCACGAACGAAGCGGGCACGTCCACCCTGTTTCCCGGTGACGCTCGCCAACTGGTGCGCGACCTCGGCAACGCCCCGGAGCTCGTGGCCGCCGTGTCGCCCGGCGATGGCCGGACCCGCTCCGCCACCTTCAGGCCGGTGGGCCTGTCTCTGGAGCTGCTGGCCCTCCGGGAGGCGTGCGGCGGGTAGGTGCGGTGTCGTCCATCGTCAATCTCCTCATCCCCCTGACGTTCCTGGTCCCCTTGGCCGGGGGCGTGGGGTTCGTCATCTACCACTTGGCCGCCGGTGAACTGGGCGGCTTCTGGCCCTACCTGCTGATCGCCGGCGCGCTCGTGCTGGCCCTCCCGTTCGTGGTCCTGCTCAAGGCCGGGTTCCACCGAACCAACTGGCTCCTGCGCATCCGGGACGACGGCCTCGTCCTCAAGTTCCGCTCGGACCTGAACGCCGAGCTGCCCGAGCCCCACCCGGTGGTTGTGAACGTCCCCTATCGGAGCATCCGCTCGATGCGGCACACCCGGGAGCGGGTCCGCCACCACTCGCTGAGCGAGGAGGGCGCGGATCGCGTGCTGGTTTCGTTCCTGGACTTCCGCCTCGCCGCGGGAGTCGTGACGGAGCCATTGCGGAGGGCCATCGCGGCGGAACTCGCCTTCAGCCCGGAGGGGAGCCACACCCTCCACCGCCACTACCCCGTGCGGCTCGACGGCGACGTGCTGCGGGTGCAGTGGAGGACAGGGCTCCGTCCCGGACTGAAGGCGACGGTGGCTCGTCTGCGCCCGCACGTGTCGGAGGAGGAGCGGCTGACTCTCACGCGGGACTTCACGGCCCCGGTGACGGCGGAGCGGGCGGATGACGACATCCTGGAGCTGGCCCGCCGCGGGCGGGTCATGGCCGCCATCGCTCTGGCTCGCCGCTTCTACGGCGTCTCCCTCACGGAGGCGAAGCTGCTGGTGGATCGACTCCTGGCCGGGGAGCGCGACGGCTGACGCGGCGCCGCCCGCTCACTTCATCAGGCGTCGCAGGAGGCGCTGGGTGAGGGAGGGGGACGGTACGGCCTCCGCTGGCGGAGGCGCCGGCGCCGGCGCCGGCGAGGGCGTTGGCAGGGGCACCGGCGAAAGGGTGGGCTCCGCTTCCACCGGGGCGCCCTCCAGGGTCAGGGCCAATCGAATGAGGTCGTCGCTGCGCTCCCTCGCAAGGCGGGCCACCGCGGCGGGCCACGATGCGGGCGGCTTGCGGTGCGCCGGATGGTCGCGCGCCAGGCGCGCCTGCCGGACGGAGTGGTGGGATACGCCCGCCGCCCGAGCGACGTCCGCCTGCGTGATGGTCCGTCCCAGTAGATCGGTGGCTTCCTTGAAGTCCATGTCACTCTTGTGGTTGACGCGGTGAGTTCGTCACCACTAATAGTGACGTTGGCCATGGGCGGTCAAGCTCCGTTGACCTTACATGGCGCGCGTGTCCTGGATGACTTCCACGTGGCGAAAGGCGGCGCTAGCTTCTGGAGCCAGTGCGACCAGGGCCCTCCCAAGGACGACGCCGCCTCGACATCGCGACGGCCCTCGGGGGCCTCCCTCCCTGCTGCCCGCGGACCCTCCCTCCGTGTAACCCCACGGCGACGATGGGGTATGAACGTTGTGAGAGAAGGCGCCATCACGCGCCGTTCAGCAGGAGTGACATCATGATCGTTCGACTGGTCCGGCACCTCGCCCTCGGGATTGCCCTCGTAGGGATGGCTCCACTGGCGCCTTCTGCGCCTCTGGCGGCGCAGGAGTCCGCGCAGCGCTTCCGGGTTCTCATTCCCGACTT
>DASWKP010000066.1:0-5171 GCA_036396575.1 Longimicrobiales bacterium
CCCTCGACATCGTCGTGGCCGGCGCTCTGGGAGCTCAGCAAGCTTCGAACGGCTCGAGCGCGTCGCCCATGCCGTCCATCCGCGCGGAGCGGGCGGCGGGCGCGATCTCCCTGGACGGCCGCCTGGACGAAGCGGATTGGCGGCGAGCCATGCCAGCCACCGACTTCACCCAGTTGGATCCCTTCGAAGGGGAACCGGCCTCCGAGCGCACCGAGGTCCTGGTGCTGTACGACGACGACGCCCTCTATGTGGGAGCCCGGCTCCACGACCAGCACGCCGTGTCCTCGCGGCTGGGGCGCAGGGATGGCTTCCTCATGGACTCCGACTGGTTCACCGTCGTGCTGGACAGCTACAACGACAATCGCACGGCCTTTCAGTTCCAGGTGAATCCTTCGGGGGTCCGGGGAGACGAGGTCATGTCGGACGGGCAGGACCGGCGCGGTGACAACTCCTGGGACCCGGTGTGGGAGGCCGCGACGACCCGGAGCGACTCGGGTTGGGTAGCGGAGATGCGCATCCCCTTCAGCCAGCTCCGCTTCCGTCCGGCGCAGGAGCAGACCTGGGGCGTCCAGTTCAAGCGGGACATCGCTCGTAACCGGGAGGCCCAACTCTTCTCCTTCACGCCCAAGGACGAGCGGGCGGGCATCGCCCGTTACGGGGACCTGGTCGGTATCCGCGGGGTGCAGCCTTCGGGCCGCATCGAGATCCTGCCCTACAGCCTGGGCAAGGCCGAGCTGCTCAACGTGGAGCGGGCCGACGGCACCGACTTCGACAACCCCTTCCGGGACGGCTCGGACTTCTTCGCCAGCGTGGGGGCGGACCTCAAGTACCGCCTGAGCTCCAACCTCACCCTGGACGCCACCCTCAACCCCGACTTCGGCCAGGTTGAGGTGGACCCGGCGGTGGTCAACCTCACCGCCTTCGAGACTCGCTTCCAGGAGAAGCGGCCCTTCTTCGTGGAGGGACAGGACATCTTCAGCTTCGGCGGGGGCGGCGGGGGCGGCGGCGGCGGCGGCGGGGGGCCCGGTGGCGGGGGCTTCGGCTTCGGAGGGGGAGGCGGGGGCGGCCAGGGCGGAGGCGGCTCCACCCAGCTCCTCTACTCCCGGCGCATCGGGGCCCCTCCCCCGGGGAGCGCCCCCGACGAGGCGGTCTACCAGGAGGTGCCCGAGGCCAGCACCATCCTGGGGGCGGGAAAGCTCACGGGTAAGACGGCCGGCGGGTGGTCCCTGGGCATCCTGGAGGCGGTGACCGGGCGGGAGCACGCCGACTTCGTGGATATCGGGGGGCTGGAGGACCGGGCCGAGGTGGCGCCTCTGAGCAGCTACCTGGTGGGGAGGGTCAAGCGGGACCTCCGGGAGGGCCAGTCGGCCATCGGGGCCATCGCCACGGGAGTGAACCGGGACCTGGGTGATCCGGCCATGCGGAGCACCCTTCGCTCGTCGGCCTTCACGGGAGGCATGGACTTCTACCACGAATGGGCCGACCGGGCGTGGTCCCTGTCGGGTTACCTGGCGGGGAGCCGCATCGCCGGGAGCGCCAGCGTTCTGGAAAGCGCCCAGACATCGTCAGCGCGCTACTACCAGCGCCCCGACGCCGACCACCTGGAGCTGGACCCCACGCGCTCGACGCTGGTGGGCTACACGGCGGATCTGTCCCTGAACAAGCAGGCGGGGCTTCACTGGCAGGGCAGCGCTCAGGTGAGCGCCACCAGTCCGGGCTTCGAGGTCAACGACCTGGGCTTCCAGAGCGCGGCGGACCGCCGGAGCGCCGAGGCCCGTATCGAGTACCGGGAGAACCGCCCCGGGGACGTGCTCCGCCGCTGGGAGGTGAGCCTGAGCCCCGAGGCGTCCTGGAACTTCGGCGGCGACCGCGTGGAGACGTCGCTGGCGTCCCGCGCGAACCTGACGTTCCTCAACTACTGGAGCGTCTTCCTCACCGTGGACCGGACCTTCGAGTCCCTGGACGACCGCCTCACCCGGGGAGGCCCCCTGGCGAAGACGCCAGCGGGCACCAGCGTGAGCCTCAACCTGAGCAGCGACTTCAGCAAGCCTATCACGGCAAGGGCCAACTACCGCTACGAGTCCGACGAGGCGGGGGCCGACCAGTCCACCGTGAGCCTCAATATGGACCTCAAGGTCTCGGAGCACTGGAACCTGTCGGTGGGCCCCCGCCTGAGCCTCAACCACGAGGCCGCCCAGTACGTGACCCAGGTGGAGGACCCTCTGGCCACGAACACCTTCGGCACCCGCTACCTGTTCGCGGACCTGGAGCAGACCACCTTCTCCATGGAAACGCGCCTCAACGTCACCTTCCTGCCTGACCTGACCCTGGAGCTCTTCGCCCAGCCCTTCCTGGCCAGCGGCGACTTCGAGGGCTACAAGGAGCTGGCGGCCCCCAGGACCTTCGAGTTCCTGCAGTACGGGGTGGACGGAGGCTCGATCCACCGAGTGGGCGACGAGCATCGAATCGACCCTGACGGAGCGGGGCCAGCCCAACCCTTCCTCCTCACCGACCGCGACTTCAGCCGGCAGTCGCTACGGGGCACCGCCGTCCTGCGGTGGGAGTGGCGGCCGGGCTCGACGATCTTCCTGGTGTGGCAGCAAAGCCGGGCAGCGTCGGGCCTGGGCGGCGACTTCAGGTGGCGGCATGACTTGAACGACATGTTCGAGGCGGACGCGGATAATGTGTTGTTGGTGAAGGTGAATTATTGGTTGAGTCGGTAGGGCTGCCAAGGTGGATGGATCCGACGGCGAACCGACTGTTTGTCGCCGCTGTCCGTGGTCCGATACGCGCCGGCAGAGGCCGCCGTCGTGCGGGGCGGCTTCCCGGAGCTGCTCTCGGTCCTGGAGGCCTCCGGCCAGATCACGCTTCTGGAGCCCTGCTTGTCCAACCGCGCGAAGTCCATCGTCAGGAGCCCGAAGCTCTACCTGACGGACACCGGCCTCCTGTGTGCCCTTCTGAACGTCCGCTCGCAGGAGGAGCTCCTGCGGTCGCCGGCGGCGGGCGCCGTGTGGGAGACGTTCGTGGAGAGAAGCTGGTCACCGGGGGAGGGATGGTGTGCCGGGCGCCGAACGCGTTTCCCCTGGCGGGCGGCTTCCGGGCCCTGCCCGCGAGCGAGCTCCGTTAGAGGCCTACTCGAACCCAGGAGAACGGACATGGGCAGGTGGACGACGAAGCTGCGGGGGCTGCTGGGCGTCGGGGTCACGGGAGGCGTCCTGGGAGCCGTCTTCGGGGCGTGCTGGTGGGTGGCCGAGTCGGTCCTCGGCTTCGATTGGATCCCGTTCGGCAGCCTGGGGTGGTCCACGGGTCTCTGGGCGGGATTCGGCGCGTTCGCCACCACCGGAGCCGGCCTGCTCCTGGCCACCCTCAAGTCGCCGGGCTCGCTGCGGGAGCTATCGGCCCGCCGCATGGCCGCCTTCGGGGCGCTCATGGGCCTGGCCGCTCCCCCGGCCCTGATCGTCCTGGTCGGGGCCTCCTGGAGCATCGAGGTTGCCGTGGTGGCCGGAATCAGCGCCGCCCTGGGCGGGCTCGTGGGCGGGGGCCTGGTGGTGGCCGCCAAGCGTTCGGAGGGGGCCGAGTTCACCGCCGCCGAGGATCTGCGGGCCATCGGACCCGGGAGGGACGAGTGACGGCGGGAGGGTGAGAACCGCCGTCATCATCGGCGCGTCCTCGGGCATCGGCCGGGCGCTGGCGGTAGTCCTGTCGGCCGACGGGTACCGGGTCGGCGTCGTTGCGCGGCGCGGCGACCTCCTGGCCGAGCTCTGTGCCGAGCTGCGGGGCCCATCGCTGTTCAGGACGATGGACGTATCCCGGCCGGACCGGGCCATGCCCCTCCTGCGGGAGCTTATGGACGAGCTGGGCGATGTGGAGCTGTTCGTCATCAGCGCCGGAACCGGTTCCGAGAATCCGGAGCTCGACTGGGAACCCGAGAGGGACACCATCGCCGTGAACGTCCTGGGCTTCGCGGGCATGGTGAACGTGGCGGCGGCGCAGCTCCAGTCCCGGGGATCGGGGCATCTCGTCGGGATCTCGTCGCTGGCGGCTCTTCGCGGAACCGGCGCGGCGCCGGCCTACGCCGCGTCCAAGGCGTTCGTGTCGAACTACCTTCAGGGCGTGCGCTACCGCTTCCGGAAGATGGGCCTCCCCGTCGTCGTCACCGACGTGCAGCCCGGCTTCATCGACACTCCCATGGCGGGAGGGAGCTTCTGGATGGCCTCTCCGCAGGAGGCCGCCCGCCAGATCGCCCGGGCGATCCGGAAGCACCGGGAGCACGTGTACGTCACGCGGCGCTGGCGGCTCGTCGCATGGCTGATGCGGGGCCTTCCCGACGCGGTGTGGTCCAGACTGTGAGGGTGTTGGATCAACCCCGGCAGGACTGGATCGCCGCCTGGAGTCGGGCGACGTCCACGCGTGCGCGGAAGGCACGTGCCGGATCGAACGGTACGTGGATCTGGGGATCATCGAGGGCTGAGGTGAGACCGCCCCGAGGGGCTTGCCCGCACCTGCATCGGGCGCCGCAGCGCGCAGTCGCTCGTTCGTGGAGTTAGCTGGCACACTACCGTACGGACCCTCCCGGGCGCTGTTCATCGCCCATGCGGCCTCCCCGAATCGTCCCCCCACCTGTCTCGCCACAGCCTCCCTGTGTTTCCCTGTAACTATTGCGCTAGCTCCTGTGGCTCGTGTAGGTTTCCCTGTACTACACTGTACGGAGAGACCATGCAGGATAGGATGAGCCAGGTGGGCGCCGTGCTGCGGCGCGCTGAGGACCGACTAGCGGCTCTCATGCGCGAAGCGCTTGATGCCCGTGCCTACGACGACGTGGCGGCGATCGCCTCGATCTCAAGGCGGCTTCATGGCCTCGTTGGGCGCGACGCCGAAGAGACCAACGATTTTGCTGACGAAGTGAACCTGGGTGATGGGTCAACGGCACAGCGAGGATCAACCAGGCGGCGCGTACGAGCGCGGCGACAGAAGGGTGCGTACCCCAAGTTCCTTCGAGATGGCGACCGCCTCGTCAAGGTGGGGTGGTCCAAGAAGGAACAGGCTGAGTACCAGCACAGGGCGCCGAGGAAGGCCATCGATGCCCTGGTCGTGGCCCTTGCTGGCGTGGGCGCCGACGAGTTTGCGATGGACTCGATCCTCCCCATCGTGGACGACCATGGCGCAGAAGT
>DASWKP010000067.1:0-9965 GCA_036396575.1 Longimicrobiales bacterium
ATCGTCGTGGCGTCGGTGTCGTGCATCTATGGTCTGGGGAATCCACGGGACTACCGGGAGCTCATGCTCCACATGACCCGGGGCCAGGAGATGCCCCGCAAGGCCATTCTCCGGGGCCTGGTGGACATCCAGTACCGGCGCAACGACTACCTCTTCGAGCGGGGCACGTTCCGGGTGCGGGGAGACACGATCGAGATCTTTCCCGCCTACGAGGAGCAGGCCGTACGCGTGGAGCTGTGGGGGGACGAGGTCGAGCGCATTACCCGCTTCGAGCCCCTCACCGGGGAGCGCATCGCCACTCTGGACCGCACGGCCATCTACCCGGCCAGCCACTACGTGACCAGCCGGCGCACCATTGAGGACATGATCCCCCGCATCCGGGAGGAGCTGAGCGAGCAGGTGGCCCGCTTCCGCGCGGAGGAGCGGCTCCTGGAGGCCCAGAGGATCGAGAGCCGCACCAACTTCGACGTGGAGATGATGCGGGAGATCGGCACGTGCCCGGGGATCGAGAACTACTCGCTCTACACGTCGGGGCGCCGGCCCGGCGAACGTCCGGCGTGCCTCATCGACTACTTCCCGGCGGACTTCCTCCTCATCGTGGACGAAAGCCACGTGAGCGTACCCCAGATCAACGGGATGTACAAAGGGGACCGCTCGCGCAAGACGACGCTCGTGGAGCATGGCTTCCGGCTGCCGTCTGCCCTGGACAACCGGCCCCTCAAGTTCGACGAGTGGGAGAGCCTCATCGAGAAGGCGGTCTTCGTGTCCGCCACGCCGGGCCCGTGGGAGTTGGAGCGGAGCGGCGGCGTGGTGGTGGAGCAGATCATCCGGCCCACGGGGCTGGTGGATCCCGAGGTGGACCTGCGTCCTGTCAAGGGCCAGGTGGACGACCTTCTGGCGGAAATCCGGGTGCGAGAGAAGCGCGGCGAGCGAGTCCTGGTGACCACGCTGACCAAGCGCATGGCCGAGGACCTGTCGGAGTACCTCCAGTCGGTGGGCGTGCGTGTCCGCTACATGCACTCGGACATCGGGGCGATCGAACGCGTGGAGATCCTCCGGTCCCTGCGGCTCGGGCGCATCGACGTCCTGGTCGGGATCAACCTCCTCCGGGAGGGGCTCGACCTGCCCGAGGTGTCGTTGGTGGCCATCCTGGACGCCGACAAGGAGGGCTTCCTGCGCGATGAGCGTTCGCTCATCCAGACCATTGGCCGCGCCGCTCGCAACGTCAACGGCCGGGCCATCCTGTACGCCGACCGCATGACCGACTCCATGCGCCGCTGCCTGGAAGAGACCGACCGGCGCCGCGGCGTCCAGCGGGCTTTCAACGCGGAACACGGCATCACGCCGGAGACCATCCGCAAGAGTGTGCAGCAGATCGAGTTCAGCACCAGGGTGGCCGACGCCGCGGTGGCCCCGGCCAGGGTGAAGGAGCCCGCTCCGAGCTACACCGACGAGCTGGACCGGGAGGAGTTCATCAAGATCCTTCAGCAGGAGATGGCGGAGGCCGCCGGGGCCCTGGACTTCGAGCGGGCCGCGCTGCTGCGGGACCAGCTCTTCGAGCTTCGCGCGGACCGCGTGGGAGGGGCCGCGTGATCCTCTCCGAGCGGGACCTGGCTCGATGGGGCGAGTGCATCGGCATGGCCGTGGAGGTCCCGGTGTTCATAGGGCTCCGGGGCGCGTTGGGTGCCGGTAAGTCCGTGCTGGCCCGGGCCGTGGCCCGCGGCGCGGGCGCGAAGGGCCCGATGCCCTCGCCCACGTTCAACCTGGTCTTCCGCTACCCCGCGGCGCGTGGGATCCAGGTCGTGCACATGGACCTGTATCGCGTCCGCGATCCGGCCGAGCTGTGGGAGCTGGGTTGGGAGGAGCTGGGCGCCGAAGCCGAGCTGGTCCTCGTGGAGTGGCCGGAGAGGGCGGGGGACCTTCTGCCCCGGGACCGGTGGGACGTGGACCTGACCACACCGGCGGGAATGCTCGACCAGCGGGAGGTCCAGGTGGCGAGGGTGGGCGGACCCTCCCACCTGCCGGGCTTTCCCATGGCGCTGACCGGAAGCCGGGAATGACGGCCGGGTCGGGGGGTCCGCTGCGCGTCGCCGTGGAGTCGTCGGGCTCGGTGGGCTCCGTCGCCGTGGCCGCGGGGGGTGACGTGCTCGGCCGTGTGTTCCTGGGCGAGCGCGGAGCCCACGCCGGGACCCTGGTGCCGGCGCTGGAGGAGGTGCTGGAGGAGGGGGGTGTGCGCAGGGAGGCGATCGAGGGCGTCGTGGTCGGGGGGGGACCGGGCTCGTTCACCGGTGTCCGGGTGGCCGCGGCCACGGCCAAGGGGCTGGCGCACGCCCTGTCCGTACCCCTATGGCCGGTGTCCAGTCTGGCCGCCGCCGCGGCCACCGACCTGGCCTTGCCCCCGGAGGTGGGCGCCTGGAACGTGCCCCGGGATTTCGCGGCCTCCACCGCGACTTCGGCTGCCGCCCCGGGACGCGGGGTGCCCCGGTACGTCCTGTTCGATGCCCGGGGCGACCGGGTCTACGCGGCGTGCTTCCGCTTCGCGCCTCGCTTCGAGGTGCTCGTCCGGCCCTCGGCCACCACCGTGGCGGAGGTTCTGGCCGGGCCCCTGCCCGACGGTGCCTGCTTCATGGGAGACGGGGCCCTGCGCCACGCGGACCGCATCCAGGATCTCGGCCTGCCCGTCCTGCCCGCGCCGGCCGGCGTCGCCACCGCCGACGGCCTGGTATGGATCGTCGCTGCGGAGGGAGGGCCCGGACCCGTCAATGACCCCTGGCGCTGGGAGCCGGACTACCTGCGGGCTTCCGGAGCCGAACGGGCCCGCGGGAGGTAGCCGGGTCGTGGGCGAGCTCGTGATTCGGCCCATGGTGAGCGCGGACATTCCGGCGGTGGTGGCCATCGAGGAAGAGGCCTTCACCACTCCCTGGCGTTTCGATACCTTCCGGTCCCTGCTCAGCAGGGCCGAGGTCGAGCTGGCGGTGGCCGAGAGTCCGGGGGTGGGGCTGGCCGCGTACGCGGTGCTCTGGTGCATCGGGGATCACGGCGAGTTGGCGAATATCGCCGTGCGCCATGACCTTCGGGGCGATGGGCTCGGCGCGGCCCTGCTGGACTATGTTGTGGAGCGGGCCGCCCAGCGAGGCGTCGAACGCCTCTTTCTGGAAGTCCGCGTCTCCAACAAGCGCGCCGCCGGGATGTACCAGCGGCGGGGCTTCGAGGAGATCGGGAGGCGGAGGGGGTACTACGACCTGCCCAAAGAGGACGCCCTCGTCCTCGTGAAGAGACTGCCATGACTGCCTTTCCCGTGTTCCGCGGCCGACGCCTTCGCCGCACGCCCGCGCTCCGAGCCCTGGTCCGTGAGACCCGTCTCGCTCCCGAGCGGCTCATCCTGCCCCTCTTCGTGCAGCCGGGAACCGGCGTACGGCAGCCGGTGGGCTCCATGCCCGGGGTCTTCCGCACCTCCCCGGACGAGCTCGTTCGGGACGCCGTGCAGGCCGCCGAGGCGGGCCTGGGCGGAGTCCTCATCTTCGGTATCCCCGAAGAGAAGGACGAGCAGGGGAGCGGGGCCTGGCACGAGGACGGCATCGTCCAACGGGGTGTCCGGGCGATCAAGGCCGAGGTGCCGGACCTCACCGTGATCACCGACGTGTGTCTGTGCGAGTACACGTCGCACGGGCACTGCGGGGTCCTGGACGGCGAAGAGGTTCTCAACGATGCCACGCTGGATCTCCTGGCCCGCTCGGCCGTGAGCCACGTGTTCGCCGGGGCGGACATGGTGGCCCCCTCGGACATGATGGACGGACGGGTCGGGGAGATCCGTGAAGCCCTCGACGATGAGGACTTCACCCACGTCCCCATCATGAGCTACGCGGCCAAGTACGCGTCCGCCTTCTACGGACCGTTCCGCGAGGCGGCTGACTCGGCCCCGGCATTCGGGGACCGGCGCGCCTATCAGATGGACCCAGCCAACCAGGACGAGGCGCTCCGGGAGGTCTGGGCCGACATCGAGGAGGGCGCCGACATCGTCATGGTCAAACCGGCGCTGGCGTACCTCGACGTCATCCAGAGGGTCAAGAGCGAGACCGGGTGGCCCGTGTCCGCCTACCACGTGTCCGGAGAGTACGCGGCGATCATGGCCGCGGCCGAGCGGGGCTGGCTGGACGGCGATCGGGCGATGATGGAAGCCCTGGTGTCCATCGCCAGGGCCGGCGCGGATATCGTCATCACGTACTGGGCCCGGGAGGCGGCCGCCGCGCTTCGGTCCGGATCTTGACGGATCCGGAGGCCCGGCGCGCGGAGGATCTGGCGCGGATCAGCCACGCTCTGGACGCCGCCGGTGAGGTGGCCCGGCGTTACACGCCGGGCCAGGTGGAATGGGAGACCAAGAGCGAGCGGGGGGATCCCGTCACCGAAGCGGACCGCGCCATCGACGGGTTGCTCCGATCCCTGCTCCCCCGGCCGGGGGAGGGGTGGTTGTCCGAGGAGTCTCGTGACGACCGGACCCGTCTGGACGACCGCCGGGTGTGGGTCGTCGATCCGCTCGACGGCACCAGGGAGTTCGTGAACGCCATCCCCGAGTGGTGCGTGTCCGTGGGGCTGGTGGAGGACGGCCGGCCCGTCGCGGGGGGTGTGTTCAACCCTGCCACCGGGGAGAAGATCGTGGGTGCCGAGGGAGTCGGAGTCACGCTGGGCGGCCGCCCCGTGGAGCCGCGGCCCTTGCGCGGCCTCGCCGGCGCCGTGGTGCTGGCCAGCCGTAGCGAGGTAGCCCGCGGCGAGTGGGATCGGTTCCGCGATGCGCCATTCCAGGTGAGGCCCTGCGGGTCCGTGGCCTACAAGCTGGGCCTGGTCGCCGCCGGTCTGGCGGACGCGACCTGGACCCTGGTGCCCAAGCACGAATGGGACGTCGCCGCGGGCGCCGCCCTGGCCGTGGCCGCCGGTCTGGAGGTGCTCCACCGGGATGGCTCCACGCCCCGATTCAACCGCGACGAGCCCAAGCTACCCGACCTCCTGGTGGGCCCTCCGGCGCTTCTCCGAGAGCTACGAGAAGTCTGGATCTGACGTTCCCCCGGGAAACATTTGAATGTTTTCACGAAAAATCTCGTTGACCCGCTCCCGTGGGCCCCGTATCTTCGGCTCTACGGACATGGTCCGGAACTGCGCGCGCCACCAGCAAAAGGATGTAGGTATGGTCCGGTCGACGTTGGCCCTCGCGGGCCTGGCGATTCTCACCACTTTCGCCGCTGCTCCGTCAGCGGCGTCGACGGTGGTCGCCGAGCCCGAGCCCTACACGGTCGTGGACGGCGATACCCTGTGGAACCTGGCCGAGCGCTTCTTCGGCGACCCGGAGGAGTGGACCCGGATCTACGAGGCGAACCGCGAGCGGATCTCGGATCCGAGGGTCCTGCCCCCGGGCCTGGTCCTCGACATCCCCCGGGCCAGCGGCGCGCTGGTGGACGTGACGGTGGTGACCGCGGGCGGAGAGACGACGACGATGTCCGCCCTGCCCCGGGCGGTTCCCAACCCGCCTCAGGAGCGCGTGGGCCCGAAGCCCCTGGACCGGCGCACGGTCTTCTGGCCCGACACCACCGGCGACCAGTCCATCGCGGCGCGGGCTGAAAACCTGGGCCCGCCGATGGCCGAGGACGTCTTCTTCGCCGCGCCCTGGTTGCTGGAGCCAGGAGAGGGCCTCGGTGGGCTGGGCGAGTTGAGTTCCTTCGCCGGCGCGGTGGAGATCCGGGCGATCCGGGCTTCCGCCAGGCCCCAGGACAGGATCCGGCTCAGCCTCGACAACGGGGCTCCCATCGTGGGGGCTCAGCTTCGAGCCTATCGGGTCACCCGCTCCGTCCCCGGCCTCGGCGACGTGGTCGTACCCACCGGCGTCCTCACGGTCTTGGAGGTGGACGCGGCCGGTGCCCTCGCCTCGGTGGATCGGATCTTCGACCGCATGAGACTCGGCGACCGCGTGGAGGCCTTGCCCGCCTTCCCCTTCAGGGACGGTGAGTTGGCCCAGCCCCTGAGCGGCGGGCCCGAGGCGACCATCGTGGGCTTCGAGGCGAACCACGAGCTCCAGTCCCCCGGAGACATCGCCTTCCTGGACATCGGAGCTGAACAGGGCGTGGAGCTGGGAGACATCTTCGAGGTGATGTGGGAGGGCATGCCCAGCGACCGCGCCGAAGGCACGTTGCAGGTCGTGGGCCTTCGCCCGGGACGATCCGCGGCGCGCATCCGGTCGCTGGAGAACCCTGTGTTCGGGCTCGGTGTACGCGTACGCCTGGTCAGGAGATTGCAATAATCAGGCAGTCGCGGTAACCGGCGACAGGGCATTCCCACCGAGCCCGTGATCCACTACCTCGTCCTCCTTCTCTACATCGGGGCCTTCGTCCTCTGGCTCCGCACGCTGGTCGACGGGCGGTCGACCGGCGGGCCTCCGGCGGCGCCTCCCGTGGCCGTGGCCGGGGTCGTGGCCCACGCGGTCGCCCTTGCCGCATACGTCGCCTCCTGGGGTGAGCTGCCCCTCGTGGGGCTCGGGCCCTCGCTGTCGAGCCTGTCCTTCATCATCGGCCTGGGCCTTGTGGCCAGTCTGGCCGTCGGTGAGGCCGGACGGGTGGGCATCCTCCTCATCCCGATTATGATCCTGCTGGAGGGCTCGGGCCTGATCATCGGCGTCGAGCCCGCCCCGGCCTCGTTGGACTTCCGGGGAGCCTGGTTCGCCCTCCACGTCACGTTGGCCTTTGCCGGCATCGGCGGGATGGCGCTGGCCGCCGCCTCGGGGGCCCTCTACCTGGCTCAGCACCGGGAGCTCAAGAGCCGGCGCGCCGGTCCCGTCTTCCAGTTCCTGCCCCCGCTCGCCACCCTGGGCCGCATGAGCCGAGTCGGGGCCGTGGCGGGCTTCACGACGCTGACGCTGGCGCTGGCGTTGGGATGGGCGTGGACGGTGCGGTTCCGCCACTCCTTCCAGGGGACGGATCCGAAGACCATCTGGTCCGTCTTCGTCTGGACCGTGATCCTGGCCACCGTCCTGGCCCAGCGCACGGGGAGGGGGCCGGAACGCAGGGGCGCCGTGTTCAGCATCGTGGGTTTCCTGCTCATCGTGGCTTCGTATCTGGTCGTCCGGGTCGCGGAGCGCGGTGGACTCTTCCTTTGAGCGGGTCGGAATGGCGCTCGCCGTCGTAGGGATCAGCCACCACACCGCGCCCGTCGAGGTGCGCGAGCGATTCGCCTTCGGCGAGTCCGAAGGCATGGAGATCATCCGGGAGCTGAGGACGGCCACGGGCGTCGAGGAGGTCGTGCTCCTGTCCACTTGCAACCGCACGGAGGTCTACCTCCATCCCGTGGAGGGGGAGGGCGTCTTCCGCGAGTTGGAGGCGCTTCTGCAGCGTCGGGCGGCTCCGCTGCCCGCGCCCGCCTCGGAGTTCCTCTATCGGCGCGAAGGCGACTCGGTGCCGGGTCACCTGTTCCGGGTGATCTCCGGGCTCGACTCGTTGGTCGTGGGCGAGGCGGAGATCCAGGGTCAGGTTCAGACGGCGTACCAACGTTCGGCTGAAGCGGACCTGGACCCTCCTCTGGCGGGGCCGGTGCTGAACCGACTGTTCCAGACGGCGTTTTCCGTGGGCGGCCGCGTCCGTTCCGAGACCGCCATCGGGGACGGGGCCGCCTCGGTGGCATCCGTCGCCGTGGCCCTGGCCCGGAAGATCTTCGGGCCCCTCAAGGGCCGGCGGGTGCTGGTCCTGGGGGCCGGAGAGACCTCCCGCCTGGTGGTGGAGGCCCTGGGGCGTTCCGGTGTGTCGGACATCCTGGTGGCCAACCGCACCTACGAACGCGCGGCGGACCTCGCGCAGCGTCTGGCCGGGCGGGCCGTCGAGCTCGAGGAGATCGGCAAGGCGCTCTCGGACATCGACATCGTCGTGGCCTCCACGTCGGCGCCCCACGCCCTCATCAGCCGGCGCACCCTGGTGGAGGCGTTTCCCTCGGGGCTGAACCGCCCCCTGTTGCTCATGGACATCGCCGTGCCCCGGGACGTGGATCCGGCGGTGGCCAAGGAGGCGCAGGTCTTCCTCTACAACGTGGACGACCTCCGCAAGATCGTGGACGAGACGCTTGACCGGCGCCGGGACGCGATGGCCCAGGCCGAGACGATCATCGAGGCGTCGGCTTCCGAGTTCCGGGCCTGGCAGTCTTCCCTGCGCATCGTACCCATCCTTCGCTCCATCCGGGCCCGCGGGGAGGAGATCCGGGCCGCCGAGCTGGACCGCGTCCTGAGCCGCCTGGCGCACCTGGACGAGGTGGAGCGAGCCGCGGTGGAGGAATTCGGGCGCCGTCTGATGAACAAGCTCCTCCACGAGCCCACGGTGCGGCTGCGGGAAGGCGCCGCCAATGGTCGGGCGCTCCAGGCGATTCAGGCCGCGGAGATGCTCTTCGGCCCGCCCGGCACGCCGCTTGCTTCGGAAGAAGAAGGCGCTCCAGCGCCAGGGGATGCCGGACCGACCCCCCCGGGCGGCGTGACGGAGGAGGAGACCTTGGAAGGCGGAGGCGAATGACGGCCGGCTCAAGCAGGGTGCTGGTCACGGGTGGCGCGGGCTTCATCGGGAGCCACGTCGCCGACGCGTACCTGGCGCGGGGAGACCGGGTATGGGTGCTGGACGACCTGTCCAGCGGTCGCCGGGACAACGTCCCCGCGGGGGCTACGTTCGTGGAGATGGGCCTGGAGTCTCCCGACGTGCGCGGGCTCTTCCGCGACGTGGGCTTCCACGTGGTCAACCACCACGCGGCCCAGATCGACGTGCGGGTCTCCGTGGCCGACCCCCTCGGCGACGCGCGCTCCAACGTCCTCGGCCTCCTCAACCTCCTGGAAGGAGCCCGGGAGTGCGGGGCGCGCCGCGTCATCTACGTGTCGTCCGGGGGCGTGGTCTACGGGGAGCCCGGGGTGAGGCCCACCCCGGAAACCGCCGCCAAGGCGCCACTGTCACCGTACGGCGTGTCCAAGCTCGCGGGGGAGTACTACCTGAGCTATTACCGGCGGGTGCATGGTCTGGAGTACGTGGCCCTGCGCTACGCCAATGTCTACGGTCCCCGCCAGGACCCGCACGGAGAGGCGGGTGTAGTAGCCATCTTCTCGAACCGTCTTCTCGACGGTGTCCCCATCACGATCTTCGGCGACGGCGAACAGACTCGCGACTACGTGTACGTGGGCGATGTCGTGGCCGCCAACCTGTGTGCGACGGACATGGATCTCCCCGCCTCGGAGGGAATCGACGACGTGGCGTTCAACGTGGGTACGGGTGATGGCACCAGCGTAAACGCGCTGGCCGACGCGATCGAGGCCGTCGCAGGCGCGAGGCCGGGGCGCGCGCACGAGGAGGCCCGAGCCGGGGAGCTCCGACACAGCGCCCTCGCGGTGGACAAGCTGGGGGCCTTCGGTTGGACCCCATCCACCCGGCTCCACGACGGTCTGGAGCGGACCTTCGACTTCCTGGCCCGCGCCCGCGCGCCCGATGGGGCGCCCGCGCCGCCGGAGAGCGCATGGTGAGCGCGGCGCTGGGGGCTCACGGCGCTCTAGCCCTGCTCCTGCAGGCCCGGACGCCTCAGACAGCGATCGACATGATCCTGGGGGCCACGCTCCCCACCCTCATCGTTCTGAGCGTGCTGGCGGTGTTCTCGTTCGTGGAGTGGGCGCTGATCATCCGCAAAGCCCGCCAGTTCCGGGAAGTCCGCCGGCAGGGCGACCGCTTTCTGGAGCAGATGGAGCGCGCGCAACGGCTGGAGGACGCCTACAAGGCCATCCTGGTCCTGCCCGACTCTCCCTATGGCAGGGTCTTCCGCCAGGGAATCAACTTCTTCAGCGAGCTTCGGCCGGGCGCGCTGAGGGAGGGCTCTCCCGTGGGTCCGGGCCTGTCCCTGACCCAGCTCGAGGCCCTGAGGCTGGTCCTGGAGAAGGAGGAGGCGGAGGAGCGGGACGAGCTGGCCCACGGGCT
>DASWKP010000068.1:0-2018 GCA_036396575.1 Longimicrobiales bacterium
CGCTTGACCATGCGGGCGTCGTCGATGGCGACCATGGCGTCGGGGTCCACGTTGGCTACGGTGGACAGCATCCCGGGCAGCTCCCGCCGCTTCACCAGGGAGTAGAGCATCTCGACGGGGCCGTCCCGGCCCTGTCCGGGAAACAGGGTGACCCGGTGGCCCATCTCCCGTAGCTGCTCCGCCAGGCCGGTGCCGGCCTGGCGGGAAAGGACCCGCACCGTGGCCAGGCCCAGCGCCAGGCGCTCCTCGATGAGGATCCCCACGAAGGTCCCCATGGCGAAGCCCCCGGCGTACCCGATCACGTGGAGGGGGCTCGTGAGATTGCCGATGGCCGCGCCTACCGCCACCACCCAGACGGAGACCTCCACGAAGCCGATGAAGGGCGCGACGAGCCGGTGGCCCCTCATGATGAGGATGGTGCGCACCGTGGCCATGGACACGTCGACGATGCGGAGGAGGAAGATGATCAGGGGGCCCCAGGCCCCGGCGAGCAGTTCGGCCATGGTAGACATGAGGGTTCGGGTTGGCGGCGATGGGCGGGCACACGTACCCTTGCACTCCCCGTTTGCTTCGTCCCTCGCCATCTTTCCCACCCACCGGATCCCGCACAGGAGATCGCACACATGACCGAAGAGGGAGAGGCCACCGGCTGGGGGCCGGAGCGCTCCGCCGAGCTCTACCGCATCGCCCAGTGGGGCAAAGGCTACTTCGACGTGTCCAGCCAGGGCACGGTGCTCGTCCGCCCGCGCAAGGACGGCGCGGGTCAGGCGATCGACCTGCTGGAGGTGGTGGAAGCCTTGCGGGAGCGGGAGCTGTCCCCTCCGGTGCTTCTCCGCTTCCCGGGCATCACCCGCCATCGCATGGAGGAGATCAAGATCGCCTTCGCGCGGGCCATCCAGGAGGTGGAATACGGCGGCACGTACACGTGCGTCTATCCCATCAAGGTCAACCAGGCCCGGCACGTGTGCGAGGAGGTACGCGACATCGGGGCTCGCCTGGGCTTCGGCCTGGAGGTGGGGACCAAGCCCGAGCTGCTTGCGGCCCTGGCCCTCACGGACGGGCACGACGACATGCCCATCGTGTGCAACGGCTTCAAGGACGAGGAGTACCTGGAGACCGTGGTCCGGGCCGCCCGCCTGGGACGCCGCATCCTGCCGGTCGTGGAGCAGCTCTTCGAGCTGCCCATTCTCATGCGCCTGATCCGGGAGCACGACCCGGAACTGAGCATCGGGTTGCGCATCAAGCTGACCAGCCAGGGCTCGGGGCGCTGGTCCGAGTCGGCCGGCCACCGGGGCAAGTTCGGACTCACGGCCGCCGAGGCCATGTCCGCCGTGGAGCGGCTGCGGGGCGCGGATCTGCTGGACCGCCTCACCCTGCTCCACTGCCACATCGGGTCCCAGGTGTCCGACATCCGGCGGCTGAAGAACGCCGTCAGCGAGCTGGCCCACGTCTACGGAGAGCTCGTGCGCCTGGGAGCGCCCCTCACGACCCTCGATCTGGGGGGCGGATTGGGCGTGGATTACGACGGCACCAACACCCCCACCGACAACTCCGTCAACTACGACATCCAGGAGTACGCCCTCGACCTCGTCTACCGCATCGCCGGGAGCTGCGATCAGGCCGGCGTGGCTCATCCCGACCTCATCACCGAGTCGGGCCGCGCCATCACCGCCTACTCGAGCGTTCTGGTGTGCGAGGTCGTGGGCCGTCGCGTGTACGACCCACTCCCGGACATGGGGGCCATCCGAAGCTCGGTCCAGGAGCGCGAGGACGAGGCTCCCCAGCCGCTGCTCGACCTGTTGGACGCGGTGGAGCGCATCGAGACCGACGACCCCGTGGCCCTCTACCACGACTCGGCGCATGCACAGGAGGAGGCCAGCAGCCTCTTCCGCCTCGGGTACATCTCGATCGAGGACCAGACCGCCGCCGAGGCCGTGACGGGCTTCGTGTGGCGCCGGGTCCTGGAGAGGGCGGGGTGGCCGCCTCCCGTGGAGTTGGAGAACCTCGCCGACTCGATG
>DASWKP010000069.1:0-4012 GCA_036396575.1 Longimicrobiales bacterium
GGCGCCCGCCCGCCCCCGAGCACCTCCTCCACGTAGCGCCGGTCGGCGGGGGCGAGGGGCAGGCCGGCCATCTCCGTAGGGGTCACGAACGCTACCGCATCGTGCTCATGGGTCACGGGCCGGCCCTCCACCCGGACCTCCACGAAGGCGATGCGGAAGTCCGTGCCCGGGTCGACGGCCTCGAAGAGGGTCGAGCCCACCGCCGTGACCTCCAGCGACAGCTCCTCCCGGAGCTCACGCGCCAACGCGTCTTGGTCCGCCTCGCCGTCCCGGGCCTTCCCGCCCGGGAGCTCCCAGAGCCCGCCGTGGCGTTTGTGCTCCGGCCGGAGCCCCACCAGGTACCGCCCACCCTCCTCGATCACTGCGGCAAGGACGCGCACGTTGCCTCCTCCGGTCACGAGGCCGCGCGCAAGAAGCGGTCGTAGCGCTCCCCCAGCAGCTCCACCGCGGGGCGGTCCTCGATCCGGCGCGGCACCGTGATCGGCTGCCCGTGGAGCCCCTGGATGGCGTACATGAGGGTGGGGCCATCCCGCTCCCGAAGGATGTCGGAGCGCACCTCGATGACGTAGTCCGGCCGCACCCCGAGGAAGAAGCGGTCGAAGGCCGCATGGTGCAGCCGGCACAGCGCCAGGCCGTTGCTCACCACGGGCTCACCCTCGGCCTCGCGGTCGGGGATAATGTGCGCGGCATCGAGGAGCTCATCGTGGCGCAGGCGGCACAGAGAGCACTGGTGGCGGTAGGCCCGGAGCACGCGCTCCCGGAAGGCCCGCTGGTGGAGGCGCCCCCGCACCAGGGAGGTCACGTACCGGCGTCGGGCCTCGGTGCCCTCCCGGGCGATGAAATCGTCCCGCTCCGAGAGGTTGGCGTGGGCGAGGTCGTCCACCGAGACCTGGAAGGTCAAGGCGCGGGGATCGTCACCCTGGATGTAGACCGGCCACGTGGCCACATAGCGCCCCGGCACCACCCCGTGGAGGTAGGCCAGGGGCAGGCGCCGGGCCATGGCGAAGCGGAGCCCCGCGTTGTCGGGGTGGTCCGGGTCCGTGCCCCGGTAGCGGTAGCTCAGGAAGGCGGGTCCGAAGGCGTCGTCGTAGGGCCCGTTGGGCGCCGTGGTGATGCTGAGAGGTACCTCCATGACGGCCGGCTTGAAGATGCCCTGGGGTCCCAGGAGGGGGACGCGCCTCCCCTGGAAGGTGAAGCCCCGGGCCAGGACGTCCCGGGGTAGCACGTCGCCGTGCTCGGCCACCCGGGCGGCGAGCCACTGGAAAGCCTCCGTCCTGACTCGGATGTCGTGGGCTCGGTCGAAGGCGGGCATGTGCGGGTTGGGCGCCGAGGCCGGCGCGGGCGGAGTGCAGGGTCCGGGTGCAGGCCATGAATAGCATCCCCGGGGGCTATGCGCACGGGGCCGCGCACACGGCGCGGGCCTCCGCGTCAGAAGCCCAACTGCCTCGCGCCCGAGCTGGGGCCAGGCGGCCGCGCCACTCCGTGGGGCCGATCCAGGGACTTCGACCTGACCCTCGCGGCCCTCCGGGCGGCCCTCGCGGACCCCCCGACGCTGAGAAGCCCCCAGGCCCCTCCCACCCGCCGGCACGGTTGCGGAACGGCCCCCGCCGGCCTATTGAAGGACCTACCGCCACACGAGCCCACCCCGGGAAGGAGCGAGCCATGTCCGAAGAGGCCGCAGGCACCCCCCAACGCACTCCCTGGCACCTGTGGGTCGTCGGGATCCTGGGCGTCCTGTGGGACGCCGTCGGGGCCTTCGACTACCTCATGACGGAGACCCGCAACGAAGCGTACATGAGCAACTTCACGACGGAGCAGCTCGACTTCTTCTACGGTTTCCCGGCCTGGCTCGTGGCCTTCTGGGCTATCGCCGTCTGGGGGGGCCTCCTGGGGACGCTCCTCATCCTCCTCAGGAAGCGCGTCGCGGCCCCGGTCCTCCTGGTATCCTTCGCCGCCATGGTGGTCACCGCCATCCACAACTTCTTCTTCTCCAACGGGATGGAGGTCATGGGGACGGGGGGAACGGTGTTCTCCGCGGTGATCTTCGTCGTCGCGCTGGGCCTGTGGCTCTATGCCCGGGCCATGGCGGTGCGGGGGGTGTTGAGCTAGCGGCGCATGTCGAGGCGACCCCGTGGTGCGACCCGGGCTCGACGAGCCGTCCTGTGCGGGAGGTGGTCGATGAGGGCGGCGAGGGCAGCGGCCATGACGTGAAGTCGATTCTTCGCACGCCTGTCGACTTGACGTCTCTATGTGACGTGAATGCTGCACGCATGAGCGACGGACGAGCCCACTGTCGAGTTGACGACACCATATGACGTGAAGTCGACAAGGACGGCGGAAGGGGCCGTCCTTTCCGAGTTGACGTCACCTCGGCCACCGAAGGGTAACGTGGCCAGCCGCGGGGCCCCCAAGCTCCGCTTCTGCGGGCGGCAACACTTAGGTATTGACCTCAGTATCGGTGGGCTCTATAGTTAGGCAAATGCCTAACTCATCCGACCTGGACGTGCTGTTCCATGCCCTGGCCAACCCGACGCGACGCGCGGTGTTCGAGCGCCTGTGCCAGGGTCCGGCCGCGACGTCGGATCTGGCGGCGCCCTTCGACATAGCCCTGCCCTCGTTCATGCAGCACCTGGGTGTCCTCGAGCAGGCTGGACTCGTGCGGTCCAGGAAGGAAGGACGGGTTCGGACCTTCGAGGCCCGCAAGGTGCCCATGCTGGCCATGGTGGCCTGGCTGGACGAGCAGCGCGCGGTGTGGGAGCGGCGCCTGGACCAGCTCGACGACTACCTGATGGACACATTCGGAGGAAACCTATGATGGACCGCCCCATCGATCCCGAGCTCGACCTCGTGCTTGAGCGCGTCGTTCCGGTGCCCGTGAAGGCCGTCTGGGCCGCGTGGACCATCCCCCACCACGTCGTGAAGTGGTTCACGCCCCGGCCCTGGACCACCGTAGCCTGCGACATCGATCTCCGGCCTGGGGGCCTCTTTCGGACCGTCATGCGGAGCCCGGAGGGCGAGGAGTTCGACAACGTGGGCTGCTTCCTCGAGGTGGTGGAGCCGCGGCGCCTCGTCTTCACCGACGCCCTGGGCGCCGACTACCGGCCCCGGGCCGAGCCGTTCATGACCGCCGAGATCATCCTGACGGCCGAGGGCACGGGCACGCGGTACAGGGCCATCGCCCGGCACTGCGACATCGAGCGGCGCAACAAGCACGAGGACATGGGCTTCCACGACGGGTGGAGCAAGGCGCTGGACCAGTTGGTGGAGGTTGCCCTGGAGCTGGCCGCGGGCTGAAGGGCCGCAGCCCGCACACCGCGACCTCCAACCCCGCAGGTCCTTGCGTGGGCCAACAGATAATATAATATGCTTAATATCTTATGGATCTCCATCGAACCCTACGCGATGCCCGCCGCCATCAGGGGCTGACCCAGGCGGACCTCGCGCGGCGTGCGCAGGTGAGCCTGCCCACCGTACAGAACCTGGAGGGCGGACGCGCCAATCCGTCGCGATCGACGCTGGGAAGGGTTCTGGACGCGCTCGGTCTCCGGCTGCGCGTGGAGGACCGGCCCGCGGATTGGGCAGCCCTCGCAGCGTGCGGCGCGCCCCTGACGATCCATGACCCGGCTCCCGATCCCGGTGGTCCGGCGAGGAGCAGCGCCGTCGTGCCGTTCCGGGCCACTCCGGAACGGCTCCTCCGGAACTTGCGAGATGCCGCGCGCGAGCTGGCCGCGGAGCATCCCGGGGCGGAGGGTCAGGAGCGGAAGCGTGAAGCCGTGCAGGCGTTGCTCATCGCCCTGCGCGAGCACTTCCCGGACTTCTTCCGGGAGCACCTGGCCGGGAAGAGACTCTACGAAGACCTCATCCGCGAGGACGTGGACGGGCGCATCGTGAAGGGAGTCCGCGAAGCCGTTCCCGTGCTGGCGCGCTACCTGTGAGACCGCTCGACGCCGCGACGATCAGGGCGGTCATCCACGAGGCGGCGGACACCGTCACCGGCGATTGGATCGTCCTC
>DASWKP010000070.1:0-4160 GCA_036396575.1 Longimicrobiales bacterium
CTCCGTCCTCGAGCTGGTCGGCGTGGAGCCTCGTGGCGAGACCCATCTCCCGAGCCGCGCTCAGGACCCGGGACACCTGGTCCGCCGTGAACGCGATGTCTTCGAGGAACGCGTCGGCGGCGTCGGCCAGACCCTCCTCCACGACTCTCGGGAGCATCTCCTCGACGATCAGGTCCACGTAGGCAGCGGAGCGACCGTCCCACCCGGGCGGAACCGCGTGGGCACCCAGGAAGGTGGTCTGTATGTCCAGCGGCTCCTCCCTGCCCAGGCGGCGGGCCACCCGCAGCATGCGCACTTCGGACTCAACGGTGAGCCCGTACCCGGACTTGACCTCGACGGTGGTAACCCCCTCCGCCCGGAGACACTGGATCCTCCGCCGGGCCGACTCCAGGAGGTCCTCCTCGCTGGCCTGTCGCGTGGTCCGTACCGTGGACAGGATTCCGCCCCCCGCCCGAGCGATCTGCTCGTACGTCGCCCCCTGGAGCCGCAGCTCGAACTCGCCGGAACGCTCACCGCCGAAGATCAGATGGGTGTGGCAGTCGATCAGGCCCGGGGTCATCCAGGCCCCATCCGCGTACCTGACCTCGCGGCTGAGCGCGGTGGGGGTACCGGGTAGCTCCGAACGGGAGCCCAGCCAGGCGATGCGGCCATCCCTCACCGCCAGGGCACCGTCTCGGAGGGCGCCGTAGGGCTCGCCCTCGGGGCGCATGGTGGCCAGGTGGACATCGGTCCACAGCACGTCCCAGGGCGCCGTATCGGGCCCGCCACGGATGCCCCCGGCACCCCCGGCCGCCCGCCGGGTGTCAGCGACCTCGTGGTCCCGGACATCGGCGGCGCCCGGTCCGCTTGGCGCGGCAGGCTCCATGGTGCCGCTACCCGCCGTCGGTGGGGATCATCGGATGCCGCACGCCCTCCGCGCCGGCCAACGTCCGCACAGCCAGATCGTACCCGGCGTCGGCGTGGCGGACGACCCCAAGACCCGGATCGTTGGTGAGCACCCGGCGGATGCGCTCCTCCATCCCCGGGGTGCCGTCGCACACGAGCACCTGACCCGCGTGGAGCGAGTTGCCGATGCCCACCCCACCTCCGTGGTGGAAGCTGACCCAGCTCGCGCCGGAGGCGGTGTTCAGCAGCGCGTTCAGGATGGGCCAGTCGGCCACGGCGTCGGTCCCGTCCTTCATGCCCTCCGTCTCCCGGTAAGGCGAGGCAACGGAGCCCGTGTCCAGGTGGTCCCGGCCGATGACGATGGGGGCGCGGATCTCACCGGACCCGACCAAGCGGTTGATCGCCACGCCGAAGCGCGCGCGGTCCCCCTGGCCCAACCAGCAGATCCGGGCAGGCAGGCCCTGGAACTCCACCCGTTCCGAGGCCATGCGGATCCAGCGCGCCAGGTGTTCGTCCTCCGGAAACAGCTCCAGCACCAGCTCGTCGGTGCGGTGGATGTCGGCCGGGTCGCCGGACAGCGCCACCCAGCGGAAGGGGCCCTTGCCCTCGCAGAACAGGGGCCGGATGTAGGCCGGAACGAAGCCCGGGTAGGCGAAGGCGTCCTCGAAGCCCGCTTCCAGCGCGTGGCCCCGGAGGTTGTTTCCGTAGTCCACCGCGCGGGCGCCGGCCCTCATCATGTCCACGATGGCCCGGCAGTGGATCGCCATTGAGGCCATGGAGCGATCCCGATACGCGCCCGGGTCCTCGTCCCGAAGGCGGTCAGCCTGCTCCGGGGTCAGGCCCACCGGGACGTAGCTCAGAGGGTCGTGGGCGGAGGTCTGGTCGGTGACCAGGTCGGGTGTGACGCCCCGCCGCACCAGCTCGGGCAGCACGTCAGCGCAGTTGCCCACCAGGCCCACGCTCAGAGCCTCCCCCGCCCCGGCGGCCGCCGTAACCCACGCCAGGGCCTCATCCAGCGACCGCGTCATGCGGTCGCAGTAGCGCGTTCGGATGCGGCGCTCGATGCGCGCCGGGTCCACCTCCACCACCAGGATGGCACCCTCGTTCATGGTGGCGGACAGGGGCTGGGCGCCCCCCATCCCTCCCATCCCGCCGGTGAGGACCCAGCGGCCCTTCAACGAGCCGCCGAAGTGAGTCCGGGCCATAGAGCCGAAGGTCTCGAAGGTGCCCTGGAGGATGCCCTGGGTGCCGATGTAGATCCACGAGCCCGCCGTCATCTGCCCGAACATCATGAGGCCGCGGCGTTCCAGCTCCTGGAAGTGCTCCCAGGTGGCCCACCGGCCCACCAGGTTCGAGTTGGCGATGAGAACCCTGGGGGCGCCCGGATGGGTTTCGAAGACGCCCACGGGGCGGCCCGACTGGACCAGGAGAGTCTCGTGGTCTTCCAGACTTCGGAGCGTCTCGACGATCGCGTCGAAGGCCTCCCAGTTACGCGCGGCTCGTCCCGTGCCGCCGTACACGACGAGCTCGTCGGGCTTCTCGGCCACCTCCGGGTCGAGGTTGTTCATGATCATGCGCAGCGCCGCTTCCTGCTGCCATCCCTTGCACTGGATCTCGGTCCCGCGGGGGGCCCTCACCGGCCGGGATCCCGTCATGGTCGTCATGTGCCCTCCGGCTCCGGGGCACCGGACGGAGCGGAGCGCGGCTCGCCCGCCTCCGCGTCCAGCTCCCCGGGCGTGAATGCCCCCCGAGCCACCAGGGCCTGGAGGGCCTCGATCTCGTCCGACAGGGGATGGTCTCCGGCCACCGCCGGGACCGCCTCCCGGATGCGTGCGTAGGCCCGCTCCACGCCGGTGCCCGCGCGGAGGGGCCGCCGATACTCCAGGGCCCGGGCCCCGCACAGAAGCTCCACCGCCAGCACGTAGCGCAGGCACTCCACCGCCCGCTGGACCTTGCGGGCCGCGGCCAGGCCCATGCTTACATGGTCCTCCTGGTTGGCGCTGGTGGGCACGGAATCCACGCTGGCGGGGTGCGCCAGGACCCGGAGCTCCGCCAGGAGGTCCACGGCCGTGACCTGCGCGATCATGAGGCCGCTCTCCAGGCCCGGGGAGTCCGCCAGGAAGGCCGGCAGGCCCGAGAGGTCCGGGTTGAGCATCCGCTCGGTGCGGCGCTCGCTGATGGAGGCCAGGTCCGCCGCGGCGATGCACAGGAAGTCCAGGCCCTGGGCCACCACCTGGGCGTGGAAGTTCCCCGCGCTCACCACCACGCCCTCCTCCGGGAAGATGAGGGGGTTGTCCGTGACACTGTTGGCCTCCGTCTCGAGCACGCCCCGCACGTAGGTCAACACGTCGCGCGTGGCGCCGTGGACCTGCGGCATGCATCGCAAGGCGTACGCGTCCTGCACCCGGGGATCTCCATGGCGGTGCGACTCCCGGATCTCCGAGTCGGCCAGGAGGGCGCGGAGGCGGCGGGCGCTACGGGCCTGCCCGAGGTGGGGGCGCACGCGGCTCACCTCCTCCCGGAACGCCTCGGGGGTGCCCTTGAGCGCCTCCAGGCTCAAGGCGCCGGCGCACTCCGCAGCCTCAACGGCGCTCTCCGCGGACAGGAGCGCCAGGATACCCAGCGCGGTGGTCGCCTGCGTACCGTTGATGAGGGAAAGACCCTCCTTGGCCTCCAGCTCCAGAGGCTCCAGACCGTGCTCGGCCAGGATGTCCCGGGTGGGGCGGCGGCCCCCCTCATCGACGACGTACCCCTCCCCGAGCACGCACAGGGCCACATGGGCCAGGGGGGCGAGGTCTCCGCTCGCCCCCACGGAGCCCACCGATGGCACCCAGGGGTGGACACCCAGGTTCAGGAAGTCCACAAGGCGGCGGACGACCTCGATCCGGCACCCCGAATGGCCCCGGGCCAACGCGTTGGCCCGGAGCAACATCATGGCCCGCACCGCCGGGACGCTCAGCGGGCTCCCGACGCCGGCGGCGTGGCTGCGTACGAGGTTGAGCTGGAGGCGGCCCTGCTCCGCGGGGGAGATGACCACCTCGGCGAGCCGCCCGAAGCCAGTGGTGACCCCGTAGACCGCCGTTCCCCCCGCCACCGCGGCCTCCACGAAGGCCCGGGCTCTTCCCATGGCCTCCTCCGCCTCGAGCGCCAGGGAAACGGTGACCCCCGGCCCCGCGGCCACCCGAAGGACATCCTCCAGCGAGAGGTCCCTTCCCGTGAGTCGGATCATGCCCGAATCCTAGCCGGGCAGGCACGGCGAAGCCACCCGCTCGGGC